>CAYODW010000036.1:0-13058 GCA_964402865.1 uncultured Desulfonema sp.
AACGAGGCTGCAAGGAGGGTATTGGGGATTCGGGAAAAAGATCTGATCGGCAGGCCGATTCAGACTATTAATCCCGGACCCTGGAAGGACATGCAGGAGATAATGAGTACCGGGACTCCTCAGATCGCCAGAAAGATCTCGATATATGAATCGACTATCATAGCCAACAGAACCCCCGTTTATTTCGGCGGAAAAATAGTCGGCGTTATAAGCATCTTCCAGGATATCTCCGAATATGAGAAGGTCAGCACAGAGCTTGAATCCTTCAAGCGCCTGAATGAAGAGCTTGATGCCATAATAGAATCATCTTATGACGGGCTTTATATTACCGACGGAGAGTCCCGCACCTTGCGGGTCAATCAGGCATATGAACGCATAACAGGAATAACAAAGAAGGAGGTTCTGGGAAAAAGAACGGAAGATCTGGTATCGGACGGATTGTTCAAGCCGTCTGTGACCCTGGAAGTTCTGCAGAAAAAGCGGCCCATAACAATCATGCAGCAGATCAAGGCCGGCAAGACGGTCATGGTAACCGGAAATCCGATTTTTGATTTCAATAAGCGGATCGTGAGAGTAGTCACAAATGTAAGGGATCTGACCGAGCTGAATCAACTGAAAACCGAGCTGGAGGAGACCAGACAGCTTACACGGAGATATCAGGAACAGCTTAATGAACAGCAATACTTAAGTGAAGCAAATCAGGAGCTGGTAATTAAAAGTGAGGCTATGCGCCTGGTTTTTCAGAAGGCTTTGAAAATGGCCAGAGTCGATTCGGCCGTTCTTTTAACGGGAGAATCCGGAGTGGGTAAAGATCTGCTGGCCCGCTTTATTCACAAGGCCGGCCATCGCAAGGAGAATAATTTTGTTAAAATAAATTGCGGCGCCATTCCACAAAACCTGCTTGAAAGCGAATTGTTCGGCTATGAGAAGGGTGCCTTTACCGGAGCAAGGGGAGAAGGAAAGGCCGGGTTGCTTGAAATGGGGGAGGGCGGTACAGTTTTTCTGGATGAAATAGCCGATCTGCCGATCTATCTTCAGGTAAAGATGTTGAGCGCAATTGAAGATAAAGAGATCACCCGCCTCGGGGGAACCAGACCCAAAAAGATCGATTTCAGACTGATAGCCGCAACCAACCGAGATTTAACGGGCATGGTCCGGAACGGAACCTTCAGGGAAGACCTCTATTTCCGACTTAGCATACTTCCTCTGGTGATTCCGCCGTTAAGAGAAAGAAAAGAGGATGTGGTTCCCCTGATAAACCATTTCCTGAAAAAATTCAACCAGATCCATAATCTGAAAAAAACATTCACACAGGAAGTGCACGACAGGCTGATACGGTATTCCATGCCGGGCAATGTCCGGGAACTGATGAATATCGTTGAACAGCTTGTTGTGATGAGCGAGAGCCAGGCTGTTACCTTTGATGAACTGCCTCACTATCTGAGAGTTAAAGATCCTTCCCTGTCATTTGCCGGGGATCTGAGCAGTCTTAAACTTACAAGAGCCGATATGGAAAAAAAATTAATAGAAGAGGCCCTCAAAAAACATAAAACCCTCCAGCAGGTTGCTCAATTCCTTGGCGTTAATCAGTCAACTGTTTCCCGTAAAATCCACCAGTATAACATTAAAAGAGCCTAATATTGCATTAGTGCATATTCATTGCATTATTGCAATATATATTTAATATCAAGATATAATTGGATATATTGTCTTTTATTTCCAGTCGGCTTGATATTATATCTGTTTATGCAAGAAAATATCGCCATGCAGGATATAAAAAAGCCCGTCGTTGCTCAATAAATCAAACTGGCATTAAATTTGTATGTAAGAGAAAGAATATGGCCGTTTTATCGGAGTACAGAGATTTCGGCGGGAAAGGAGGGTTGCCGGAAACGCCGCCAGTCGAAAATCATGTCACTTAACAATTCCCCGTTCCACTGATTGACCGGATTTTTACAGGAGGTAAAAAATGAATCAGAAACAAAAGTCCTTTGTTAAAAAATTCTCCACGATATTCCTTGCAATCTTTTTGTCCGTCATCTTTGTCACAGGATGGACTTTCCCGGCTGCGGCTGCCGATGAAAAACCGATTAAAATAGGCGTTGTCACCTTCCTTTCCGGAGGAGCGGCAGGACCTTTCGGCGTGCCGGCCCGTAACGGCGCCGAAGTTCTGGCTGAAGCGCTGAACGCAGGCGGCAAAGTGCCCGCTCCCTACGCAACCAAGGGATTCGGTGGGGCCCCGATAGAGCTGGTTTTCATCGATGAGGCAGGTGGCGTCACCAAGCAGGTGACCGAATTCAGAAACCTTGTTCAGCGCCAGAATGTTGACCTTGTGATAGGCTATATTTCAAGCGGGGATGCGATAGCCATCCCTCCCGTAGCCGAAGAACTCAAAAAACTGACCGTAATTTTTGACGCCGGAACACCCCGTATTTTTGAAGATGGAAGTTATAAGTACGTTTTTCGCACAGGCGCTCATGCAACCATGGATAATGTGGCTGCCGCTCTTTACGTAACGGAAAAGAACCCGAAAATAAAAAAGATTGCCGGAATCAATCAGAATTATGCCTGGGGCCAGGATTCATGGAACGACTTTGAAGCGACTATGAAGGCATTGAATCCGGGTGTGGAAGTTGCTGTTTCCCAGATGCCCAAACTCTTTGCCGGACAATACGGCGCTGAAATCTCCTCTCTTCTTTCCAGTAAAGCCGAAGCTGTCCATTCCAGCTTCTGGGGAGGAGATCTTGAAGCATTTGTTCTGCAGGCAGGGCCCCGCGGTCTGTTTAACAAGAGCACCGTCGTACTTACGGCAGGAGAGACGGCCATGTTCCGGCTTGCCAATCAGATACCTGACGGCACGGTTATCGGCGGCCGCGGACCTCATGGCGTTTTTGCCCCGGATAATGAGCTCAATCGCTGGTTCCGCAATGCTTACAATGAACGTTACGCTCTTTTCCCGACTTATCCCGCCTATAAAATGGTACAAGCGATCCTTGGCGTGAAAGCCGCTTATGAAAAGGCTCAGGCAGCCAACGGAGGCAAGGCGCCTGATCAGGATCAGGTGATTGCCGCCCTCGAAAACCTGACATACGAAACACCTAGCGGTAAAGTGGAAATGTCTCTCGGAAAAGGCCATCAGGCCGTCCAGGGAACCGCGTATGGCACCGTCAAACATGTCAAAGGGCAGTTTACCCTTACAAATGTTAAGCATTATCCTGCGGAAAAAGTTAATCCGCCGGAAGGGGTCAAGAGTGAGGAATGGATCAAATCAGGATTTAAAAAGACCAAGTAATTTCAAACGGGCCGGAGCGGAATCCGCCCCGGCCCATGCCTGGAGCGACTTATGAGCGATCTTCTGACCGTTCTGGTGGACGGGATATTATATTCTTCATGGCTTTTTATCATCGCTGTCGGGCTGACGCTCATTTACGGTGTGATGAAAATCCTGAATATGGCACACGGCAGCCTTTATGCCCTTGGGGCTTATGCTGCAGCCTCCCTGGTAGGTTTCTGGCTGAACCACGGCTATGCCCCGTTGGGCAGTTACGGGATGCTTGCTTTAGCCGCGGTGATGGTAGGTCTTGTAATGGGACCGCTGATAGAAAGGGGCCTGTTCCGCTTTCTTTACGGGAAAGACGAAATCCTCCTCCTTATAGTAACGTTTGCTCTTTTCCTGATTCTTGAAGATGCAATAAAACTTATCTGGGGAGTCGATCCCTATTTTGTATCGGAACCTTACGGTTTGCTGGGCACTCTCGATTTTATGGGGTTAAGTTATCCCGGTTACAGTCTCATCATGGTAGGCGTCTCCATAGCAACCGGAATCGGCCTGCTGTGGGTTCTGCAGTACACAAGGCAGGGAAAACTGCTTCTTGCGGTTATTCATGACCGGGAAGTAAGCCTTGCCATGGGAATAAATGTGAATCGTTTTTATCTTATTACATTCACAGCCGGGGCGATGCTTGCGGCGGTTGGAGGAGCATTCACCGCGCCGACGGTTTCAGTTGTGCCGGGGATGGGTGTTGAGGTGATAGTTCTGGCCTTTGCAGTGGTGGTAATAGGCGGATTGGGCAGTCTGCAGGGCGCCGCCCTTGGCGCTCTGATTGTCGGGCTGGTACGGTCAGCCGCAGTTCACTATATCCCCGAGATCGAACTCTTCAGCATATATCTGGTTATGGCTCTGGTGCTTCTCTTGAAACCCCAGGGTTTGTTCAGCAGCGTGGAGGCCCGTAAAATATGAACAGATTTGATCAAACTTTCAGGATAATGGCCGCTGCGCTTGCCGTAATGCTGGCTGCCGGTCCTTTTATGCCCCAGTGGGTGCTTTTCCTTATAACGGTCTCTTTAGGAAAAGGACTGGTGGTTCTGGGCCTGCTGCTGTTGCTGCGGACAGGCCTGGTCTCCTTCGGGCAAGGGCTTTATTACTGCCTGGGCGCCTACACGGCAGGAACCATAGGCCTTGTGCTGGGTGTTAACGATGTCTTTCTTGCGCTTATCTCCGGAGCTTTAATGGCCGGCTTTCTCGCTTTTGTTCTAGGCTTTTTGCTGGCCGCCTACCGGGGCATCTTTTTCGCGATGTTAAGTCTTGCATTTTCCATGATCCTTTACGGACTTCTGGTCAAGACTGCCATGCTGGGAAGCACGGACGGCTTTAATGTCGCAGTGCCGTCCTTTCTGGGAAACGAGATTGCCGCTCACCGGGTTCGATATGCTGTTTACGCTCTTGCCTGCCTGACCATTACTCTGGCCGGTTTTTCGCTGCATCGCTATTTGAAGACGCCTCTTGGGCGTCTATCCCCGGCCATCAAGGACAATGAACTGAGGGTTGAATATATGGGCGCGTCGGTCCGCCGGTCCATCCATATAAAATATATATTTGCCGCAACTCTGGCAGGACTGGGAGGCGCCCTGACCGCCGTAACAGTCGGGCATATCGATCCGGAAATGGCCTACTGGACGACTTCGGGAGAATTCGTTTTCATTACCATTCTCGGAGGCACAGGAAGTGTCCTTGCTCCGTTTCTTGGGGCGTTGATCTTCGAGTCGATACGAAGTTTTGCCTACGAATATTCACCCAATACCTGGCAGATGGTCCTCGGTTCGGCCCTTTTGTTTGTTATTCTTTTTATGCCGGCCGGTCTCTGGTCTGTTTTTAAACTGCGTTGGAGGAAAGCCTGATATGGAAAAGATGCCAATTCTGAAAGCGCACTGTTTGTGCAAAAGTTTCGGTGCTGTGACCGCCGCCTCGGATATTTCCGCCGATATCCGCAAGGATACGGTTGTGGGTCTTATCGGCGCAAACGGCGCGGGGAAGACCACCTTCATCAATATGATAACCGGATATTTAAAGCCGAGTTCGGGATCGATTCATTTCTGGGACCGCGACATTACTGATCTTCCTCCCAGGGAAATCACACGAATGGGCGTATCCCGGTCTTTTCAGATTCCCCAGCTCTATGATTCCCTTTCCGTGGAGGATAATATTATGGTCGGGCTGGGCATCGTTTCCATGACCGGCAGAAAATCCTTCCTTTCCCGGAGATCCCGGGCAGATTCTGTCGCCGATATGGATGCGGTCAAAACAATCATGGAGAGATTCGGCCTGGTTGATTACCGTGACAAGCCTGCCGTGGTGCTGCCGGGCGGGATTCGCAAACTGCTTGATATTGCCATGTCGATGGTCGGAAAACCTCAGATAATGCTGCTCGATGAGCCGACCAGCGGGATAAATGCCGATGAAAAATTCGGTATTATGGATATGATCATGGAGGCTTTACAGGCTGAAGGAGTAACCGTCCTTTTTGTTGAGCATGACATGGACATCGTCAGCCGTTATTCCGGGCGTGTTCTTGCCTTCTACGAGGGACGCGTTATCGCAGACGGAGCTCCGGAGGAGGTTCTGGCTGAGAGCGAGGTGCGCCGGTATGTTATTGGGGGAGATCACAGGCATAAGAGGAGAGATGCGGACAATGCTCAAAATTAGAGATCTGAATGTTTCGATCCAGTCGGTCAGGATATTAAGAGGTGTG
The DNA here is from genome assembly GCA_964402865.1 of uncultured Desulfonema sp. Lineage (GTDB taxonomy): Bacteria > Desulfobacterota > Desulfobacteria > Desulfobacterales > RPRI01 > RPRI01. The sequence goes on from CAYODW010000036.1 coordinate 6,030, forward strand.
GACCTTGAACTTCCCACCGGATCTGTGGCCGGATTGATCGGCCGCAACGGCGCCGGTAAAACGACCCTGATGCGCAGCATAATGGGACTGCTCCCTGCAGGCGGCGGAGTTGTCGAGTTTGACGGCGTTTCTTTGTTAAAGATTCCGGCCTATGCAAGAAGCCGTCTCGGAATAGGATACATGCCTGAAGAGCGGGGCCTTATCCCGGAATTGACCGTGAGGGAGAATATTCTTCTGCCTGCCTGGGCCATCGGCGCAAAAGAAGCGGATCAGCGTCTGGAAAAGATCTGCCTGATGATTCCGGAGATAAAGGTTTTTGCCGAGCGGAGGGCATTGCAACTGTCCGGGGGACAGCAGAAGCTGGTGGCCCTTGGCCGGGCTCTTATGTGCGGCGATAAACTCCTGCTGCTGGATGAACCTTTTGAAGGCGTGGCGCCCGCCTTGTCCATGCGCCTGGTGGAGGTGGTCGGAGAATTGATTAAAGAGGGGGTTTCGGTCATCCTTTCGGAATCCAACCTGCAGCATTCTGCGGATATGCTGGACAAGGTTTTAAGGATAGACCGTGGAGTGGTCATTGAATCGGAGAATTAATAAATAAACACGGGAGAAAATCTATGGCACACATGTTATTCAGAACCACACCCCGCGTATTGATGGGGGCCGGATGTGTTGAGCAACTGGGTTCAGAAGTAAAGATACTGAAAGGAGAAAAGGCGCTTATAGTGACCGATCCGGGCATTATACGGGCCGGACTTCTTGACAGAATTCTTCCGCCTTTGCAAAAAGCCGGGATCGCGGCAGCTGTTTTTGATTCGGTTGAGCCTGACCCCCGCATAGAGATAGTTGACCTTGCTCTTGAACGATTGAAGGAAGAGAAGTGTGACGCGGTAATAGGACTTGGAGGAGGAAGCTCTCTTGACATTGCCAAGCTGGTAGCTGTTATGGCTGTGAATCCGGGGCATATTTCGGATTACTTCGGAGTTGACCTGCTGGTGAGCCCCGGCCTGCCTCTGATATGTATTCCCACCACCGCCGGGACAGGAAGCGAGGCCACTCCTATTGCCATCCTTTCCGATCATGCCGAGCATCTTAAAAAAGGTGTGGTCTCCGGCTACCTCTTCCCCGGATCGGCAGTTCTTGACCCTCTCCTTACTCTCGGAGTCCCTCCTGCCGTTACCGCATTCACCGGTATGGACGCTCTCATACATGCAATCGAGGCATATACCTCGGTCAATGCTAATGACCTTACCGATCATCTGGCTTTCCGGGCAATTGAAATTATCTATGAGAATCTGCCGACTGCGTATGCGCGCGGCGAGGATCTGAAGGCTCGCTCTAAAATGCTGGAAGGGAGCCTGCTCGCCGGAATGGCATTTGCCAACGCCGGGGTAACCGCCGTCCATGCCTTTGCCTACCCTCTGGGCGGTGAATTCCATCATATTCCGCACGGGCTGGCCAATTCGATCATGCTGCCGCATGTCCTGCGTTTTAATATGCTTGGGAATCTCTCCAAATTTGCCGATATTTCTTCGGCGATGGGACTTTACACGGAAGATTTGACCGACCGGCAGGCTGCGGAGGAGGGGCTTGGCGCAATTCAGGAATTAATGGCCGATCTGGATATTCCTTTGTGTCTTCGGGATTTAAAGGTTCCGGAAGAAGCCATTCCGGGAATGGCCCGGGGGGTTATGAAAGTGACCAGACTGCTTGCAAACAATCCCCGGAGTATCACTCTTGAAGACGCCGAGCGCATTTACCGGAATGCATGGTAATGAAAAGAAAAGGAAAAGACTATGAAAGGCTTTTTTAATCGTATTTTAAAAATCAATCTCGATGATCAGTCTTTCTCGATTCAGGAATTATCCGATCAGGAACTTGAGGTAGGCCTTGGAGGAAAAGGCCTGGCTACCCGGTTATTGCTGAATGAAAACCCTTCCGGTGTTGATCCGTTTTCTCCGGACAATAACCTTATCATAGCAGTAGGGCCGGTTACGGACAGCCGGATATACGGCTCCTGCCGGCATGGGATATTTACTAAGAGCCCGCAGACAGGGTTTTACGCGGAATCTTATTCCGGTGGAAAGGCAGCCGAATCGATCAGCCGCACAGGCTACGACGCTATGGTCATCAGGGGCGCTTCAAAGGAACCCGTATTTCTCGAAATAAGCGACGAGACCGTTCGTTTCCATTCGGCTGTTGATTTATGGGGCATGGACACTTACGCTGCGGAAGACGAAGTGCTGAAAAAAACAGGCAAAAAGCGGACCGGCGCGGCATCAGAGCAGGCGGCGGCCCTGGTTATCGGACCGGCCGGAGAAAACCTGGTTCGTTTTTCGGTGATAGAAAACGATTACTGGCGTTCGGCCGGACGAACCGGAACCGGCGCTGTCATGGGTTCCAAGAAGATCAAGGCTCTTTGTTTTCATGGAAACAGAAAACGTCCGATGGCCTTTCCTGAAGAGGTTCAGGCCTTTGCCAGGGAGATCCTGGAAAAAGGCAAAACAGACCCGGGGGCGGCCAATTACAGGAAAATGGGAACGCCTATGATGGTGGCGGCGCTGAATAAGGCGAAAGCATTTCCATCCAGGTATTGGTCGCAAGGAGTTCTCGAAGGATGGGAGGCTATCGGCGCGGATGCTCTTCATTCACGATGTGAAGTGACGCCCAAGGCCTGTGCCCGCTGCTTTATCGGTTGTGGAAGGCTGAGCAGGGTCAAGGAAGGTCCGCACAGTGGAATGACTATAGAAGGTCCGGAGTATGAGACAATTTATGCCTTCGGCGGGTTGTGCATGATCCGAAATATAGAAGAGATAATTTATTTAAATGATATATGCGACCGCCTTGGAATGGATACGATAACGGCCGGCAATCTGGCCGGTTTTGCGATCGAGGCTTCAAGAAGGGGAAAGATACGGGAAAAAATCGATTACGGAGATACCCAGGCCATCGCAGATCTGCTCAAACAGACAGCGTACCGCAAGGGAATCGGGGCGGTTTTGGCCGAGGGAATCAAAAATGCCGCCGCCGAGTGGGGTATGGAGGATATCGCGATCCATGTCAAGGGCATGGAGCCTGCGGGATACGATCCGCGGATACTCAAGGGCATGGGGCTTGCCTATGCGACATCAGACCGGGGCGCATGTCATCTGCGGGCCACTTTTTACAAGCCTGAACTGTCTGGGATGATAGATCCGGACAGGATAGAAGGAAAAGCGGAGCTCTTTACAGATTTTGAAGACCGGCTGACCATGTTTGACACGCTGATCCTCTGCCGTTTTTACAGGGACCTGTACCCGTGGCCTGAATTGTCCAGGATCATACACATGACCACCGGCCTGACATGGGAGAAAAACGAGATCGGAGCAATGTCCCGGCGGGTTGTTTCCATGTGCCGGGAATTTAACCTGCGTGAAGGCATGACCAGGGAAGACGACTGTCTGCCCCCACGCTTTCACAAAGAAGCATTGCCGGAGAGCGGCAAGGTAATTGCGAAAGAAGATCTGAATCGCCTTATTGATGACTATTACCGGTTAAGAGGATGGAAATCCTAACGGCTTCGTAAAAAGTCCGATTTCTTCGTTGCGCTTCATCTTTCGTCATTGCGGCGTACTTTTATGTACGCACCCTTTGGGCCCCGCGTTTGCGTTATTCCTCAAGATTCGCGACGCCTTGAACTTGAACTTTTTACTTTGCCGTCTAAAATTTTGACTTATTACGAGACTATCAATCCTGATCAACCTGAAAATAAACGGCTTGACCATCCGGTGAGCCGGGCCGGCCGGAAGAGTGAAAAAATGGACTCGATTTACGAAAAAAAACCCTGGCTCAAAAACTATCCCGAATGGGTTCCCCATGATTTGCAGGCGGGACCAGCTACGGCGATAGACGATTTTAAAAACTCCGCCGCGCAAATGCCTGATGCTCCGGCAGTCTGCTATTTTGACGCTGCCTTGTCATATGGGGAGATTGACCGGCTTTCCAACAGCCTGGCAGCGGCTTTTTATGATCTTGGCGCAGGAAAAGGTGATCGGATCATCGTTTGCCTTCAGAATATCCCTCAGTTTCCTATCGCCGTTTATGCCGCGTGGAAGATAGGCGCGATCGTCGTTCCCCTGAACCCCATGTACAAGGAGAGGGAGCTCTCTTATTTCTGCCGGGATTCAGAAGCAAAACTGTTTGTCGTCCTTGATGAGATTTTATCCGCTTTAGACCAGTCCTTTGTGAAGGACACCCGCATCAAAAAAGTCATCACGACCAGCGCTCTGGATTTTCTCCCTCCGTACAAGGATCCTCCGGGGATGCTCAAGGGGGCAAAGAGAATGAAAATTCCGGGCGTGGTGGATATGCTGGATTTGCTTTCGCGCTTTCCGGGTGATCCCGTTTATGACCCGCGTCTGACTGTCGATGATGTGGCCTATCTGACCTACACATCCGGCACCACAGGTCCTCCCAAGGGAGCCATGAATACTCATGGAAACATCGCTTTCAATGCCAGAGTATATCAGAAGATGCAATGTATTGATGAAAAAGATGTCGTGCTTGGAGTGGCGCCATTATTCCATGTCACGGGCGAAGTGGCGCATCTGGCCGTTTCAGCCCTTGCGGGCATTCCCCTTGTTCTTTACTATCGATTTGATCCGGGAGAAACACTCAGGCTTATCGAACGCTGGAAGGTTACAATGACCGTGGCCGCCATCACGGTATATATCGCCCTGATGAATCATCCGGATATAGGCGTCCGTGATCTTTCAAGTTTTGTCAAAGCTTACAGCGGCGGCGCGCCTGTTTCCGAAGCAGTTGTCGGTCAGTTTGAAAAGCTTGCCGGTCTTTATCTGCATAATGTTTACGGCATGACAGAGACGAATTCTCCTTCCCATATCGTTCCGTGGAAAACAAGAGCTCCTGTGGATCCGGCAAGTGGCGCTCTCTCTGTGGGGGTTCCTGTTCCCAACTGTGTGATGCGAATCATGGATCTTGAAACAGGCGCCAGGGAGCTTGCTCCGGGAGAGTTGGGCGAAATCGTTGATTCAGGACCGATAATTATACCAGGGTATTGGCAAAAACCTGAAGAAACAAAACACGCCATCCGGAACGGCAGGCTTTATACCGGCGATGTGGGCAAGATGGATGAAGAAGGCTGGTTTTATTTGGTGGATAGAAAAAAGGATATGATTGTGACCTCAGGGTTCAAGGTATGGCCGAGGGATGTGGAGGATGTGATCTACCGGCATCCTGCAGTCAGAGAGACTGCGGTTGTAGGTGTTCCTGATCCCTACAGGGGGGAAACCGTCAAGGCGTTTGTCGCCCTTAAAAACGGCATGGACAATTCCTCGATGCCTGAAGAGATCATATCTTTCTGCAAAGCCCGCATGGCCGCTTATAAATATCCGAGGCAGGTTGAAATTGTAACTGAGATTCCAAAGACATTAACGGGGAAATTTTTACGTAGAACCCTTAGAGAAAAGGAAAACAACGAATCATGAAAATAAAAAACGGCGCCGAATACATCGACAGTTTAAAGAAGGTACACCCGGTCATCTACTATAAGGCTGAAAGAATCACGGACGTAACCAGGCATCCGGCAACAGCCCCGCATGTCCGTGCAGCCGCCATGACCTATGCCCTGGCCGATGATGAGGAATATAAAGATCTGGCAACAGCCGTGTCGCATCTGACCGGAAACACCATCAGCCGCTTTACGCACGTGCACCAAAATGTCGAAGACCTCATTAAAAAAGTAAAGCTCCTTCGACTTTTAGGCCAGAAAACCGGAACCTGTTTTCAGCGCTGCGTGGGATTCGACGGCATTAACGCCGCGTATTCCGTAGCTTATGAAATCGACCGCAAACACGGGACTTCTTATTTTGAACTCTTTAAGGCCTGGCTGACGCACATACAGGATGAAAACCTCATGGTTGTCGGCGCCATGACCGACCCGAAGGGCGACCGCTCCAAGGGACCTGCGGATCAGGCCGATCCGGATCAGTACCTTCATATCGTGGATCGCCGTGACGACGGCATAGTCATTCGGGGCGCCAAACTGCATATGACCGGAGGCGTCAACTCTCATGAGATCCTGGTTATGCCTACTACGGCGATGGATGAGCGCTCAAAGGACTTTGCGGTCGTGTGCGCCGTACCGGTGGACGCTCCGGGGATTACCATGATTTTCGGAAGGCAGGCCAGCGATGACCGCCGGGATAAAATGGAGCGCATCGACTCGGGAAAACCCTCTTTCGGCTCTGTGGGCGGCGAGGCAGTAATAGCCTTCGAGGATGTCTTCGTGCCGAAGGAAAGAATATTTATGGACGGGGAGACGGAATTCACAGGAACCATTGTCTATCGTTTTGCAGCTCACCACAGGGCCAACTACGGCGCCTGCAAGACGGGTCTTATGGATGTATTGACCGGCGCGGTGAGTTATCTCACGCAGATTCAGGGCACCTCAAAGGCCTCTCAGGTCAGAGACAAGATAACTGAGATGATTCATTTGAGCGAGACCCTGTACAGTTCCTCTATCGCCTGCTCGGCCGAGGGTTGGCGGACGCCTTCGGGAGCTTTCATGGTGGATACCATGCTGGCAAATGTCTGCAAGCAGAATGTGACCCGGTTCCATTTTGAAGTGGCCCGCATCGCCCTCGATTTAGCCGGCGGTTTCATTGCAACGCTTCCCAGTCAGTACGACCTTGAAAGCGAAGATGTGGGACATCTGGTGAAGAAGTATTTCTCCGGGGTGTCGGGCATACCAACCGAGCATCGTATGAAGATCGCCAGAATGATTGAAGCGATGACCGGAGGAACGGCCCTGGTCGAGTCCATGCACGGCGCCGGGTCGCCGCAGGCTCAGCGGGTGATGATTTTCAGGGAAGGAGAACTGGAAAAGAAGATCAAGCTGGCTAAAGCCTTGATCGGCATTCCTGCTAAAAGCTAGAAGCATGGTTTTGAACCGAAAAGCGAGCGCATTCCCGCCGAAGGTACGCCCGCCATACTGATTGGCGGGACTTGCGACGGGGAGCTTAAAACAAATTC
>CAYODW010000036.1:13158-26055 GCA_964402865.1 uncultured Desulfonema sp.
GTACGCCCGCCATACTGATTGGCGGGACTTGCGACGGGGAGCTTAAAACAAATTCAATTAAATTACAAATTCCATCACTGATTTTGGATCTTATTAACCTCGCTGGTTACGGTTCCTGGTTGCTTTTGCTAATCAGATACTACCGAATTAACGAGGTTTTTCAATCTTTTTCTTCTTATCCTTCCGCTTAATGTTGGATTTACAGTGAAAACATAATTATTGACTAACCAGCAGAAGCTGGAATAAATAAACTCTTTTAAGGTAATTGCAAAAGTGATAAAAAAAGAAAAATTTGTAATTCCCACGGAAGTGGGGCACGTAGTGAAGCACGGCGCTATCCAGCTATTTCAATAGATTGTGAGAATTTCTGGATTCCCGTTTTCACGGGAATGACAACTTTTGCAACTACCTATTTTTAATAAGAATTTCCATATAAGGAAAAGGCGATATATTTTTTTCATATTGGGGGCTTAAAATAAGATATGATCCAGTTAATCAGAGGTTTTAAAGATGTACTTCCGGGTGAGGTTGAGCTGTGGCAGATGATTGAAAAGACTGCGGCCTCCCTTTTTGAAGATTTCGGGTTCAGGGAGATTCGTGTCCCGATTCTCGAACATACCGAACTCTTTGCAAGAAGTATCGGGAAGGATACCGATATAGTTGAAAAGGAGATGTACACATTCGAAGACAGCAAAAGTGATCTGGTAACGCTGCGTCCAGAAGCTACGGCTTCAATCGTAAGGGCTTATATCCAGCACAGACTTTATGCCGTTGACCCTGTTCAGAAATTTTACACCATTGGCCCTATGTTCCGCAGAGAAAGACCTCAAAAGGGAAGATACAGGCAATTTTACCAGATTAATGCGGAAGTCCTGGGCGCAGAATCACCTCTTGTTGACGCCCAGCTGATATTCATGCTGGTTGAATTACTTAAAAGGTTGCGCGTTCCTGATACCAGTGTTCATTTGAATACCCTCGGATGCCCCAAGTGCCGCCCGGCTTTCCAGAAAGAACTTCACAGGTTCCTCTCCAAGATTAAAACACAGCTTTGCGCAGACTGTGAAAGAAGGAAAGTGAAAAATCCCTTAAGAGTTCTTGATTGCAAGGTTCTTGCCTGCAGGGAAGCTGTGGCTGATGCTCCCGCCATGATCGACCACCTTTGTGAAGGGTGCAAAGAGCATTTTGAAACAGTGCAAAAGTCTCTTAAAAAACTTGATATCCCGTTTGAGATAGATAAACGGCTTGTAAGGGGACTGGATTATTACACAAGGACCACCTTCGAGATACAGACCGGGTTGCTGGGCGCCCAGAGCGCTGTTGCAGGAGGAGGGCGTTATGACAGACTTATAGAGGAACTGGGAGGCCCGGTACAGCCGGCCATAGGTTTTGCCATTGGATTTGACAGGCTTGCCGAGATAGTTGCAGCAAACAATGTGAGTGCTCCGGTAATTGACCTGTTTATAGCGACTCTAGGTGAACAGGCAAAGACCGCCGCATTTGAATGGTCTTGCAGCATTGCCGTTTCAGGAATAAAGACCGAAATGGATTTTTCCGACAAGGGTTTAAAGGGGCAGATGAAGAAAGCGGACAGACTCGGAGCCCGTTATGTTCTGATTCTGGGGGATAAGGAAATTGAGGATGGAACTGCAGTGTTAAGGAACATGATAACAAAAGAGCAAAGCCCAGTTCCAATTGAAGGTATTGTTGAAAATCTCAAAATAAAACTTAAAAACTCATAAAAAGTTAAAATTCAGACGGCAAAGCAAAAAGCTCATTATGCAAGGCGCCGCGAATCTTGAGGAATGAAGCGTACATATTAGTACGCTGAAATGACGAAAGATGAAGCGCGACACAGCAGAATGACTTTTTGGGAAGCCGTCAAAATTGAAAGGATTCAATTAATTGACTGATATGCTTGGAAAAATGAGAAGAACCCATAACTGCTGTGAACTCGGAAGAGGTGATGCGGGCAGGGGAGTTGTTCTTATGGGGTGGGTTCAGCGAAGAAGAGATCACGGAGGAGTAATATTCGTTGATCTGAGGGACAGGGAAGGAATTACACAGGTCGTTTTCAACCCTGATTTAAATAAAGAAGTCCATGAAAAGGCCCATGCCATAAGAAGCGAATTCGTCATAGGCATAACAGGCAGGGTGGAAAAACGCCCCGAAGGAATGACAAATCCCAATTTAAAAACCGGCGAAATAGAAGTTTTTGCAACGGAACTTAAAATATTGAATCCTGCAAACACTCCCCCTTTTCTGATCGAAGATACGGTGGATGTTTCTGAAAATGTGCGTTTAAAATACAGGCACATCGATCTGAGGCGCCCGAATATTCAGAAAAATCTTATTCTGAGACACAGGGCAGCGGCATCGGTCCGGCAGTACTTAAACGGTCTGGGTTTTATCGATATTGAAACTCCTGTTTTAACGAAAAGCACTCCAGAAGGCGCGCGGGATTATCTTGTTCCGAGCCGGGTAAACCCTGGCATGTTCTATGCGCTTCCCCAGTCACCGCAGCTTTTCAAGCAGCTTCTCATGATATCCGGTTTCGACAAGTACTACCAGATTGTGCGCTGCTTCAGGGACGAGGACTTAAGAGCCGACCGCCAGCCCGAATTTACCCAGATAGATCTCGAGATGAGCTTTGTTGGCGAAGAAGATGTGATGGGTATTGCTGAAGGCATGATAAACAATATTTTTAAAGAGGTTCTTGGTAAAAATATAGAAATACCTTTTGAAAGGCTCTCATATGCCGAGGCGATTAAACGTTTCGGGCTTGACAAACCGGATCTTCGTTTCGGGCTGGAGCTGAAAGATATTTCTGATATTGTAAAAACTTCCGGGTTCAAGGTGTTTGCCGGTGTTGTCGAAAAAGGGGGCATAGTAAAAGTCTTAAATGCAAAAGGCTGCTTTGAATTCTCGAGAAAAGAGATAGATGACCTGACGGAATTTGCAGCCGTTTACAAGGCAAAGGGCCTTGCCTGGGTCAAGGTGAAAGAAGACGGATGGCAGTCACCGATTGCAAAGTTTTTTACAGATGATGAAAAAGAAAAACTGGCAAAGCGCATAGACATGGAAGTCGGAGATCTTGTCTTTTTTGTGGCTGATCAGCCAAAGATTGTAAACGATGCTTTGGGCCATTTGAGAAGCCATCTTGCCGGAAGACTGAATCTGGTTGATGAAAATGAATTCAGATTCCTGTGGGTAACTCAATTCCCGATGATGGAATATGATGAAAATGAAAAAAGATACCAGGCTATGCACCACCCCTTTACAGCTCCTCTTGAAGAAGATTATGATCTTCTTGAGAAAAATCCTCTTGCAGTCCGTTCAAGAGCATATGACCTTGTATTAAATGGTTCTGAAATCGGGGGAGGCAGCATACGTATTCATCAGAAAGAGCTGCAGGAAAAGGTTTTTGCGGCTCTCGGCATGGCACCGGAGTCATACAACGAAAAATTCGGTTTTCTGCTTTCAGCTCTTGATTCGGGAGCGCCTCCCCACGGGGGAATCGCCTTCGGATTCGACAGGCTGGTCATGATGTTGTGCGGAGGATCTTCAATAAGGGATGTCATAGCTTTTCCGAAGACACAGAAGGCATCATGCCTTCTCACAAACGCTCCGTCCGAAACCAGCAAGGTGCAGTTGGATGAGCTTTGCCTTAGAATCAAGACAATCAAAGTCTGACAGCTCAATTGATAAATCCTATTACAGGGAACCTTCAATGAGATGCCCGCCATTTATCTTAGAACTAGTTAAACTGACAGGAGCGGCGTGCCTGCTTACGGCTGTTTTGTTTCTCTCTCAGGTCCGGGCACAGGAAATAATCGATATAGGGAAATTCACGTCCGCTAAGAACGGTGAGATCCTTCCGTCCGGATGGAAACCTTTTCTGTTCAGAAACATAAACAAGCATACTTCATATTCAATAATTGAGGACAACGGCACTCCGGCAATAATGGCCAAAGCCGATGGCTCGGCTTCGGGTCTTATCCGTGAGGTAAGAATAAATCCGCTGGAATATCCTATTATTCGCTGGAAGTGGAAGATTGAAAATATTCTGAAGAAAGGAGATCCGCGACGAAAGGAAGGAGACGACTACCCGGCACGCATATATATCACCTTCCAGTATGATCCGGGAAAGGCCGGTTTTTTCGAGAGAACAAAGTATGAGACGGCCAGACTTGTCTATGGTCAGTATCCGCCATATGCGGCGATAACTTACATCTGGGAAAGCCGGTCTCCGGTTGGTTTGATGGCGCCCAATACCTACACGGATCGCAACATAATGTTTGTTGTTGAAAGTGGAAGTGAAAAGCTGAACCAGTGGATAGTGGAGGAACGGAATCTGGTCGAAGATTACAGGAGGGCATTCGGGGAAGATCCTCCCATGATATCCGGTGTGGCGATAATGACTGACACGGACAATACCGGGGAGACCGCAACGGCATATTTCGGGGATATCCGGTTTGAAAAAAAGCCTGGAAATCAGTGAGTGATTGAAAAGAATGAAACTGGAAGGAGAATCAATATGACACAAAATTATTATGATTCAATGGATCTTGAGGATTTTCCCAACATAACCGAATACGCACATGAACAGGGAAGTAAATTTTTCGAATATTACGGTTCATCGACTTCGCCCGGCAAGCTCAGCGAGCGCGAGAAATCACTCATAGCGCTCGCAGTGGCGATGACGCAAAATTGTCCTTATTGTATTGACGCATATACCAATAAATGCCTCTCTCTCGGTATTGGAGAGGAAGAAATGATGGAAGCCGTGCATGTCGGCGCAGCCATGATGGCCGGTATTACGCTTGTCCATTCAACACAAATGAGAAAGATCATCAAAAAAAAAGCGATGTAACATGAAAAGCATAAATCAGCTCGCGGTGCTGGAAAAACATGACGTTCATTTTACTGAAAAACTTTGTGAGCCGCTGGTCGCTCAGGGAGTCGAGATACTGCAGCTGAACGTCGGAACACGGTGTAACCTCTCATGCAGGCACTGCCATGTTGAAGCCGGCAACGATAGAAACGAGTTGATGTCCTGGGATATTCTGAGACGGTGTCTCGAAGTGACGGGAGAAAACAGGGGAATTACCACCATAGATATCACCGGAGGGGCGCCGGAGATGAATCCCTTTCTGAAGGAGTTTATAAGGGAGGCCGTAAAACTGGGAAGGCGCCTAATAGTCAGATCGAACCTGGTAATACTGACCGAAGATGACTATTCAGGGCATGCCGGGTTTTACGCCGATAACGGGATTGAGATAGTTTCGTCTCTTCCCGATTACGACGAATCGAGGGCAGACCGGCAGCGAGGAGCGGGATTCTTCAGGAAGTTTATTACAGCCGCTAAACTGCTGAATGGAATGGGATACGGGAAAACAGGCACAAGTCTCGTCTTTAACCTGGTACATAATCCTGTGGGCGCCTATCTGCCTGCCTCACAACTGAGCCTGGAGCGGGAGTACCGCATACGGCTGAAGAATTCCCACGGTGTAGATTTCAACTCGCTCTATTGCATAAACAACATGCCGGTCGGCAGATATCTCGACTTCCTTCTTGCTTCCGGCAATTATGACGACTACATGCGGACATTAACCGAAGCCTTTAATCCTGGTGCAGTAAAAGACGTGATGTGCAGGAAAACTATTTCGGTATCCTGGAAAGGAACTCTTTATGACTGTGATTTCAACCAGATGCTTGATATTCCTATCGGTCCGGAGTATTCCGGACACATTTCCGCTTTTGATATAAAGAAACTCATGAATCGTCCTATAGTTTTGCATAACCATTGCTACGGATGTACGGCAGGCGCAGGTTCATCCTGCCAGGGATCACTTGATTAGAGAAATGGTTTCGATAATAATTCCGGTTTACAACGAAGAAAAGATAATAGCCGGGCAGCTCCGGCATCTGTCGGCAGTAATAGATGCTCTGACTGAAGTGATCGCGGTTGACGGCGGAAGCACTGACCGGACCCCCTTTATCATAGAGGCGAATGAAAATATAACTCTTCTTAGATCTCCCCGGAAAGGCCGGGCGTTCCAGATGAACTACGGCGCTTCTTATGCAAAAGGAGATGTTCTTCTTTTCCTTCATGCCGATGCGATGCTTCCGACTGTATGGAAAACAGAGGTCAGGCGTGCGACGGAGAGCGGATATGTTGCGGGCGGATTCAGGATAAGGTGCGGTAAGTATGAGAAGATAGGAAGGGCGCAGAGATTTTTCGCTTTTGTGTCAGGATTACGGTCGCGTTATGCAAAATACATGTACGGCGACCAGGCGATCTTTGTGAAAAAAAGCTTATTCGAATATGTGGGCGGTTTCCCTGAAATTCCGATAATGGAAGATTATGAGTTTTCCAGGAGAATATCGAAGATCGGGGGGGTATACTATTCACGTGCTATGGTGGATGTTTCTTACAGGAGGTTTGCGCATGGTGTTCTGACGGCGACACTCCTGATGCTGACAATGCCTTCCATGTACAGGCTTGGTGTGCCGCCCGGTTTTCTCGCCGGATTGTACAGGGATATACGATGAAAGATGACAGCTTTGTAAAAAATATGACTTTTAAAGAGACCATCAAAAATAACCTTCTTGTCATATTCGCGAGAGAACCTGTTCCCGGGCGTGTCAAGACGAGGCTTGCAAAAAATGTCGGTTCAGCCGCTGCCGCCGCTTTTTATGATCATATGATGCGCCATGTCACAGAGAGCGTGATTTCGCCGCGATACGACATTGTAATATATAAGACGCCTGAAAGCGGGAGCGCCTGCTTTGAGGGCATACTCCCCGGAGCCGTTATCAGGGATCAGCCGGATGGAGACGTCGGGGAGAAAATGTCGGGTGTTTTCAGAATTGAATTCGCTCGAGGGTACGGGAAAATCTGCCTGATCGGGACAGATTGTCCCGGCATATCATCTTCCGATATTCTGAGTACCTTTGATCTTCTCGGAACATCCGAACTTGTCCTGGGACCATCAAGGGACGGGGGTTACTACCTTGTCGGCTTGTCGGTGTTTCGCCCGGAATTGTTTGGAGGCATTGCCTGGGGCACGGACGGAGTGCTTTCAGACACTCTCGGAATCGCTCGCTCCCTTGGCATCGGTTACGGCTTACTTGCGGTCAGGAACGATATCGATGAGATTGCCGGTATTGAAAGATATATTTCAGAAAATCCCGGGACGGAACTTGCCTCTGCTTTTGTAAAAATATTACAGGAGTGCGGATGAGAAAAAGCAAACGGGAGGAGATCGAGCCATGAGATACGATCATCAGATAATCGTGATAGGCGGAGGGAGCGCTGGTCTTGTCGTAGCGGCCGGAGCCGCAGGCCTCGGCGCGGATGCTGCCCTTGTTGAGCGTGAAAAAATGGGCGGTGAATGCCTGAACAGCGGGTGTGTTCCATCGAAAGCTTTTCTGCGCTGCGCCCACCAGGCCGCAGAAATCAGAAATTCAGCAGAATTCGGAATCAGGGCAACGATAGTCGGGATCGATATGGCATCTCTGATGCAGCGGGTTAGTGGCGTGATCGGGGAATTAGAGCCTCATGATTCTGCGGAAAGGTTCAGGAGTCTCGGAGTCAATGTAATAAAGGGCGAAGCCCGGATAGCCGATGCTCATCATATAACAGTTGCCGAGAAAGAGATCAGCGCAAAATATATTGTGATAGCGACCGGATCCGAAGCCCTTGTTCCTCCGATAAAGGGGCTTTCGGATACGCCTTACTACACCAACCGGAATATATTCTCACTGAAAAAACTGCCTGAAGATCTTGTGGTGCTGGGCGGCGGGTCTATCGGGCTTGAGCTGGGGCAGGGGTTTTCCCAGCTTGGTTCGAAAGTTACGGTCATAGATATGATGGAACGGCTTTTTATGAGAGATGACCGGGAAGTCGGTCCTCTTATGGAAAAAGTGATGCGCGGTGAAGGCATGGAATTTCACCTGGGAGCTAAAATACTGGAGGTGGTTCAAAGCGGCGGTACCGGAATAGTGAGAATCGAAAAAGAGAAAAAGATTCTTGATATTCCGTTTGACGCCCTGCTTGTTGCTCTGGGAAGAAAGGCCGTGACGGATGGCCTTGGGCTGAAAGATGCGGGTATTGCCGTAGATAAAAGGGGCTATATAATAACGAATGACCGCCAGCAGACAAGCGTGCCGGGAATATATGCGTGCGGAGATGTCTGCGGGCCGTATCAGTTTACCCATATGGCCGGATACCAGGCGGGAATCGTTCTTCGCAATATCATATTCAGATTTTCAGCAAGGGTCGATTATTCAGCCGTGCCGTGGGTCACATATACGAGGCCCGAAGTGGCTCATGCGGGATATACGGAAGAAGGCGCAAAGGAAAAAGGAATTTTCGGTGAATGCATCTTCTGCGATTTTGCGGAAAATGACAGGGCAAGGACGGACTCTGATCTCCCCGGGTTTTTAAAGATAGTTACGGACAAAAA
Organism: uncultured Desulfonema sp.; assembly: GCA_964402865.1. Taxonomy (GTDB): domain Bacteria; phylum Desulfobacterota; class Desulfobacteria; order Desulfobacterales; family RPRI01; genus RPRI01. The sequence goes on from CAYODW010000036.1 coordinate 21,627, forward strand.
GGGGCGGATTATAGGGACAACCATAGTCGGAAGAAAAGCGGGCGAAATGATCGCTCTTTCAGTTATGGCGATAGGTCGCGGGCTTAAAGCAACCTGTTTTATGAACATGGTGTTTCCTTATCCGACCGAGTCCGAAATCTACAGCCTTGCATCAAGGAATATAGCAAAAAAATCGCTTAAACCCTGGATGAAAAAAATAATAAGGATGATCATCTGACCGGATTTATTCTTTTAACAGACGCGCCATTCTCAGCAGTTTCGGAATAAAAAATGAAAAAATGAAAAGGGCGATGGAGAAAAAGACCTTCCAGCTCAATAGCTCCTCCCATCGTCCGCCCGCCCAGACATCCCTGACCGTACCTACAAAGAAGGTGAAAATAAAAGTGCCCACAATTATGCCGAGAGCTGTGCCGGAAAAGTAATCCAGGAAGCCAACTTTGGTAAGTCCCATGCCGAAATTCATCGGAGTAAACGGGAAATAAATAAGCCGCAGATAAAGAACCGTAGTAAAGCCGTTACGTCCGATAGAATCATCATACCGTTTCAGCCTGTCGCCGATAAGGGATGAGGCGAAATCCCGCCCCAGATAGCGCCCTATAAGAAAGGCAAGGCTGGCGCCGATCATGGCACCGATCCAGACGTAAATGAATCCCCAGTACGGTCCGAAGACTGCGGCGCCAAGAGCAGTCAGAAGTGTACCGGGAATAAAAAGGCAAACACCGGCCGCATAAATGAACACGAACATTAAAGGCGCCCAGATTCCGGCGGAATCGAGAAAAAGCCCGAGCTGTTCCGTTGTGAGATATTGTTTTGCCGGTGAAAAACGGACCAGGTAAATTGCGGCGGCGATGAACAGGATAAGAATCGATATTTTTACCAACGCGGTTTTTTTATTTTCATTTGCGCTCATAGGGATTCCTTTTTTCGTACATCGAATATCGAATATCGTACTTCGAAATTTGAAATTCTGATCCGGCTTAGATTTTTGACAACTGCTGCAACCTGATTTGTTTCGGTAAAAAGTTTATTTGCCGAAAATACGGCTGAACATTCCCTTTTTCGGCGGCTCCGGTTCGGGAAGCCCCAGGTGGCGGCATATGCAGCACTCCATTTCATGCTCTGAAACATCGGCTCCTTCAACCACAATTTCGTCTTCCACCATAACCGCCGGGGCAACAGGCAAATCAAGTTCAAAATACGCGTCGGTATGATACTCATTTTTAGGTTTTGAGGTTACATCTATCTCAACCGGATATTTTTTGCCCAACCTGGGCATTATCTGTTTGAAATGCTTTCAGGGCTTGCCGTTAGGCTCGTTCAGAAAAAAGCGGATTTTAAGCATAGTCTGTTCCTTTTTTTAATCAGGGGTCAATCTATTGTACGGGTATGGATTTCTTCAACTCCGCCATCCGGCCCAGAAACTGATCGGGCGGCAGAAAATCGACGAGGCGCAAATCGGATCGTTCTTTTCCCTGCATATCCAGAAATACGATTGTGGGCACCCCCTTGACATCGTATTGTTTCAGAAGTCGGTCATAAAGTGGATTCCCGTCGCGTGTCACATCAACCTTGATCATGATAAAATCATTCTTTGACCGACCGATCACGTCTGGATGATGGAAAACAACATCTTCAAATGCTCGGCAGGGAGTGCACCATGAGGCGTAGAAATCTATGATCACCGGTTTTTTTTGCGCTATGGCCCTCTGCAAGGTTTCGTCTGAATAGGAATGCCAGGTTATTCCCGGTCCACGCATGGCCCATGCGGTGATCCATAAGGTCGCAGCGACAAGACAGGCGGTTCCTGCGATGGTTTTAAGCCATGGAAAGGCTTTAAAACCGGCCTCGTTTTTGTCGAGCCATCCGAGGTGCAAACCGGCGGCAACAGCAACAGCGACTGGCAGGATGATTTTCAGGATTTCGGGAAGCAACGGGCGTATGAAATAGACCGCCATTCCCACAAGTACCCAACCCATGAGCTTACGCACCCAGAGCATCCAGCCGCCCGCCTTTGGCAATCGTTGCAGTTGCCCTGAAAAGAGCGCCAGCACAAAAAGAGGGAGACCCAGTCCGAGGCTGAGTACGAAAAAAATCAGAAATCCGAGCCACGGACTGCCCATGCCGGCTACCCAGGTGAGAAGTCCGAGAACGAAGGGACCTATACATGGAGCGGCCACGACTCCCAGAGTGAGCCCCATGAAGAGACTTCCGAAATAGCCGCTGTACGATTTGCCCGCCGCCTGTGTCAGCGCGCCCGGCAGGCGCAGTTCCCAGAGCCCGAAAAGACTGGTTGCGAAAAGGATCAGAACTCCGGCTATTAGAGCAAGCACAACGGGATTTTGCAGCATGGCGCCCATCAACCCACCGGTAAGTGCGGCTACAACTCCTAATATGGAATTGGTCAAGGCAAGCCCAATAAGATAGCAGAGTCCATGAAAAACCAGCTTTATCTGACCGGGCTTATCCTTTGCCGTCCGTCCCCCGAAAAAAGAGACGGTGATGGGAATCATGGGATAGACGCAAGGAGTCAGGTTGAGAGCAAGACCGCCTGCAAAAATACCAAGGAGCGTCCAGAGCATGCCCCATCCTTTAAGAGAGTTGCTGCCGGAATCGACGCCGGCGGTTTCAGCGGGCGCTGACAGTTTAGCCTGACTTGTTGCGATCGGCAATCCCTCTTCCTGCCATTTGGGAAAACCGTAAGGATCGCGATAAACATTCCTGTAACCTAGTGACACGGCCACACGGGCCGCAGAGTCGCTGCGGACTCATGTCAGACCCGCTCAGTAAAAAACAAGGGTACGCTCCTTATCCGGCCCCAGAAAATCCTCAAGCTCTCCGGCCTTTCGCCAGCGCTCCCATCTGGTCGGTTCGATGGAAAAATTAAGAGCTCCTTTAATATGTCCGGTGCGGTATTCCCATTCCTGGCGTGTATCCACAAGCAGCATGCTGGTAGGATCCCTGCTGTAACGGTCGGCAAGCGATTCGGTGGTTATGATTTGGTAACCACCGGCTTTAGCCTCGGACACAACGTCATGCCAGGACGCCTTTTTTGTTACAATCGGTCGCTGGGCATGCCAGGCTGATAGAGCGGAAATTAATACGGCCGCTATGGCGAAAAAAACAGATTTTCTGAGTAGCATGGTTCACCTTATCTTTAGATATTTCAAATGAATCATAAAATCAGTGGGTTTTCTCTCTTTCAAGCTTTGAAAGCAGAAAATTCGCCCCCTTGCGGGAGAGGCCGAGCTTATCCGCCAGCGCTTTCTCTTCTAACGAACCGTGTGTTTTCAAGAGCTTCTTCACTTCCTCTTCCAACTCCTCCAGCCAGTCTTCGAACAGTACCAGCAATTCCGGATCTGCTATTGCCAACAGTTGCTCCGACTGAGCGACCTTTTCCACCAAACTCTGGCACATCTGCGTCGGGTCGACACCTTCGCCCATGCATTCGGCCAGTCACAAATGAACCATGCTGGATACCTTGTCGCCTTCTGATTGCCCAATAAGATTCATCAGAAAACGTTCGCGGGCTTCACTGTCGAGGTCCGCCAGAAGCCTCTCCACGACTTTTGCTATTTCCGATAAGGCCTCTTCCGGGGCCATTCGGGAGATAATATCAAAAATTTCGTTCATAAACTTTGTCTTGCCTCCGTTTCATTAAAATGTCTTCCGTTCGGATAATAGATCCGTTGCCACTCCGCTTAAGATCCGTAAGACATCAAGGATTCTCACATCCGCCAGTTCATAATAGATAAACGGCCCTTCACGTTCCACTTTCACCAGCAGCGAGCGTTTCAATTCTTTCAAGTGGTGCGATACTAGAGGTTGTGACAAATTGAGTTCCTCGACAATGGCGGATACAGATTTCTTTCCGCCGCTGATCAGCAGGAGTATTCGAAGTCGGTTGCCGTCGGACAAACTCCTGGCCAGAAAAGCGGCACTTTGAAGATCATCATGAATAGTCTGTTTTTCAGCTTGATTCATAGTTTCTTTCATTGGCTAAAACTGTATTCGGCATTTTAAAATAAACTTTTATTTTACGGACAGTACGATTTCATTGCTGAATATATAAACGTATGTTTATATGCTGTTATGTATATTGTCAACAGAATATTATTTTGTCCTTTATCTAGTGTACGTTCGGAAACCAGGTTTGGACATATGTGAGTTTCCAATTCGGAAATAGGCAATTTTGGGCAAGCTCAAGGAAATCAAGGGATTGTGCGGAGACATACGCATAGTATGTCGCACAAGAAATCCCGCAGATTGACACAGAGATCGCCCAAAAGGGTCATTTCCGGATGGAAACTATTTAACCCTGCTGCTCCATAGATACAGATCGGAGCTGTTCAAAATTTTCAGAGTTTTCCCGCAGTATAATCTGTCATTTACTTTGGGAACATTTAGCAGTATAAATTGTCTAAAGTATATG
>CAYODW010000037.1:0-15892 GCA_964402865.1 uncultured Desulfonema sp.
AGAGACCGGCATCTGGTCAGATAGTGTGACGCTGGAGCATCCTGGTTTGCGATAGCGGCGAACGAATCAGCGGCTGCTGGGATGTCACCGGCGTAATAATGCTTCAACCCTGTTGCGAACCGGATCAGAATCGCTTCACGCGCTTTTGCATCAGCAGGCCACATGGGCTCATAGATGGTGACCGGCGCCTTGCGACCCACCACAGCTACCCTGCCCAGCTCTCTCACTACAAATTCTTCCGCAAGCTCCTTCCGGGTTGTTTCCGAAATTATCGTATAGGTTCCGAATTCCTTGTTGACCCCTTCAAGCCGGGCGGCCAGATTGACCGCATCGCCCAGCATCGTATAGTCAAAACGAGTATTTGATCCCATATTTCCCACAATTGCAACTCCGGTGTTGAGACCGATACGCATCAAAAGCTCCTTGCCTATACGCGCTTTTATGGCCGGCCGCATTTCGGCAAGCTTGGCCTGACAGCGCAGTGCGGCGTTAACCGCCCGGCAGCCATGGTCCGGGAGACCGAGCGGGGCATTCCAGAAGGCGATGATAGCATCCCCTTCATATTTATCCACCGTGCCCCCTTCTTCATGGATGATGTCGGTCATGGCGGTCAGATATTCATTCAGCAGCGCGGTCAGCTCTTCCGGGGAAAGTCCTTCGGAAATCGTGGTAAATCCCTGTAGATCGGAAAAGAAGATGGAAAGCACTCGCCGTTCGCCGCCTAATTTAAGGCGTTCCGGATGCTGAATCAGTTGATCGATCACATCCGGGCTTAAATACTGCTTGAAGGCATTCTTGATGAAGCGTTTCTGCCGGCCTTCGGTAGCGTAATTGGCAATAAGGCCGGTGGTCATGGTGGAGGCGGCAGCTGTCAACAGCACCGCCAATGGCATCCAATACCCAACTTCATAGGCAATGAGAGCAAGGATCGTCGGCAACCCCAGAGCAAATATAATGGCGAGAAGGCTCTTGAACAAGCTGCTGAAAAAGGTGATGAAAAGGCCGCTGCTCAGTGCGAGCACAATGATGAGAAATATGGTCAGAGAGAGCGGAACCGGGGCGATGAAATCATTCGTGAGCAGGTTATCGAGAATCGTTGCGTGAATCTCCACTCCGGGATAGACGCCGCTGACCGGCGTTGGGCGCAGGTCCAGCAGACCAGGGGCGGAAAAGCCGAAAAAGACGTATTTGTCCTTGAAAAGATATGAATCGGTGATGGTGGGCGCTTCGCCCTGAAGGATCCGGATTTCCGATTGAATCACGGACGCGGCACTGATCATTCGGTGCGTGCCGGATGGACCGCGAAAACGAAGTATGCTTCGGCCTGACGAATCGATGGGGATCAAATGATCCGCAATGTGCAGTTGTCCGGACGCAATCTGAGCATCGGCACCTCTATCCGCCGCGAGGAATGCGCCCAGACCAACGATGGGCAGGTTATGGCCGTCGAAGCGGTGAAAAAGCTCGGCACGGCGATAGATGCCGTCTTTATCCGGCGACAGCTGTACATCGCAGAGTACATTGGCGTTCCGGCTGACTTCGGCAATGGGCAGGGTGGCCCGTGGTAGCACCATCTTTTGGTAAGGCGCTTTTGCCAGCCAGTCTTCCAAGCCTTGGACGATGAAATCCGGTGCGGCCGGCTCTTTTGGCCAATGACTGCGGCTGCCTGTATGCTCCCCCAAAAAAACCGAGCCGGCTGCAAAGGCGCCGAAGTCGGCGATGGCAGACCCCAGAGCCTCATCATCAGCCACGCCATATGCTGACGGCTCGGTAAAAAGCACGTCGAAAGCCAGAGCTTTGGCGCCGGCGCGTTTACAGTATCGGATCAGGGCGGCGTAAAGTTCGCGCGGCCAGGGCCAGGAAAGGCCGTTGACTTCCCTGGCCCAATCCAGGCTCTCCTGATCCAGGAGGATGATGCGGATATTGTCGGTGGCTTTCCCAGGCCGGGCCAGCAGTTGTACGCGCCAGTCCCAGGTCTTGTATTCCCATGTGTCCAGCCCTATGAAAAGCCAGAGGGAAAGGGTCAGCAGGGCGCCGGCAAGGCCAACATACAGACCTTGCCGGAGCTTTTTTCTGGCCTCGGCTGAAATCGGCATGTTTCAGACACCCTTTAATGCCGTTTCAAGGCGATTCTGGCGGTTTTTGATCACCTTAACCGGCCGGTAGGGGCCGATCAGGGGTGTAATCTGTTCGATGCGGGTTTTGGGATCGGGGTGGGTTTTGGCAAAATCGAGACGTCCGGGCTTGAGCTGCCGGCCCATCTGTTGGAGCATATCCACCAGCCCGTTGGGGTTATATCCCATCCGTTGTAAAATAGTTACCGCTGCAACATCGGCGGTATTTTCAAATGCCCTTGAATAGCCGCTGTTTATCAGGGTGCTGGTTATATCGGTGATCGAATCTTCAAAGGCCCTGGTCAGGCCGGCCAGTTGCTCATTGCCAAAGGTCTTGGTGCCTTCCACCGCCAGAGTAGTCAGGGCTTCGGTCAACCGGGATTTCTTGATGGCCTGCAAGCCATGCTGGTGCTGCACATGTCCGATCTCATGGGCCAGAACCGCGGCTACGGCGTCTTCATTGGGGCAACAGCGCAGCATACCGCGGGTAATGAAGATAAGACCGCCGGGCGCGGCCAGGGCGTTAATCTCGTCTGAATCCTGAATCATAAAATGATATCCGCCAAACGTCTCCGGCCGGTCAGAAGCCTGGGCCAGGGTCTGACCCATGACATTGATGTAACGGTTGGCGGCTATTCTGTTGTATGGTCGGTACTTGTTCAGGATCTGCGCGCCGATAGTGCGGCCGATGTAATACTCCTGCTCGGGCGTGATATCTTCAAAGGTTTTGCTCACCGCCTTGACACTGCCGGCAATAGAGGCGGTGTTGATATTGTAACCTGCGACAGGAATCGTGATGCCGACTTGCGACATGGTATCCAGGGCTGCGCAGCCTGCTAAAAGTCGCCCGGCAGTGGCCGCGCCCAATCCCAATACGGCCAACCGGCCACTAAATATAAGAAATTCTCTGCGGGATGTCTGGTTCATTGGGCACCTCCTTGTGCCGTCAACCGGCCATCCTGTATAAAAGCCTGTATCTCGTCCTGTGAGACAGTGTGCGCTTCCATCTGGTCGATCCGACTGAAATCCAGTTTCGGGTTGCGCGTTCGATATTCATTTTCCACCTGCTGGTTGAATCCCTTGCCGGCGAGCGCAAGCTCGTCGCTCGATGCGGCTTGAGAGACATCCGCGGCGCCGGCCTTGAGGACAATCTTCTTTTCAGTCAGGGCGGATGTGTGCATCCAGCCCTGGCCACTGCCTGACGGCAGAGCCACCTGATACCAGGCGCCTTGCTGTGTAAGAATCTGCACGCGATCACCGTAAGCGTAATTAGCAATGACGGGCCCCAGAAACGTGGGAGATTTGCGCACCTGGCCACTTTTCACCTGCACGCTCATCGTCTGGCCGGCCACAGCTTGGGCCGCCAAAAGAGCCACGGAGAGGATCAGCAACAGACGCCATCGAAATTGAAAACCTTTGGGTGTGTTCATGATGGACCTCCTATTCCCTTATCAGTGCTTAAAGCTTCTTTGTCCCGTGTACACCATCGCAACACCAGCTTCGTTACAGGCTTCTATCGACTGGTAGTCGTTATCTGACCCGCCGGGTTGAATAACACAGGATATTCCTTCTTTTATTCCGACATCAACACCGTCCCTGAAAGGAAAGAACGCGTCGCTGACCATGGACGATCCGATCAGCCCTCCTTTTTCACGTGCCACCCTTTCATCTATTTCCGTTTTTTTGTCTTTATCCTTAAAGTCATTATAGGCAATTCCGAATGCTTCAAAGCAATACCTGTCCGCGAGTTTCCTGTAGGCTTTATCCCTTGCAATCTCGGCGACACCAACCCTGTCCTGCTCACCTGTTCCTATGCCGACCGTAACCTTATCCTTAACATAGATAACCGAGTTGGAGGTAACGCCCGATTCAACAAGCCAACCGAAAAGCATGTCCTCATATTCCCTGTCTGTAGGCGCTCTATCTACCTTGTAGGTTTTACCCTTGTACGAACATTCGGCAGGACGCAGGCTTTCTTTCGAACGGGCTTCGGGCACAAAGGACCACTGGGCTACAATGCCTCCGTCAATTAAGCTTTTGAATTCCACACATCTTTTACCTACAAAGTTCTGAAGTCTTTCTATGTTTCTTATCCTTATCACCCTCAGATTTTTTTTCTTCGCGAATATATCCATTACTCCTTTTTCGAATTCAGGCGCCACAACCACTTCGGCATACTGCATGTTTATTGCTTCGGCAGTCGCGACATCAACATGCCTGTTTAAAGCTATGCATCCGCCGAATGCCGCAACCCTGTCCGCCATATTGGCCTTCAGGTAGGCGTCGAGAAGTGAATCCGAGAGGGCCACTCCGCATGGATTGTTGTGCTTTACTATCACCGCGGCAGGCTGATCGGTAAAATATCTGAGAATATTAAGAGCATTGTCTGCGTCGGTCAGGTTTGTCTTTCCTGGATGCTTGCCGGACTGAAGCAGTTCTATATCGGATGCAAGATGATTTCCGGGCAGTATAGTCTGAATTTCGCCGAGAACAAGGTTTCCGTTAGTAAGCTTGTAAAGGGCGGCCTCCTGTCCCGGGTTCTCCCCGTACCTCAATCCTTTTATGACGTCATCTATGGTCCAGACGACTTTTTCATAAAAAAGAGTCTGCCGTTTATTTCCGTCGATAAAGCTTATTTCCAGCGCGGGTGGAAAGTGATCGTCCATTATCGTTTTATACATCTTCCGCAGATCTTCAGCCATCTTCGCCTCCTTTACAGGTCATTATGAAATTTGTCAGACGGGATTAACAGGATAATTTATCAAGCAACAATCCTGTCCATCCTGTTGATCCTGTCTAAACTTTAATTTATTTTTTGTAGCAATTACTTACTTCCTCGAATGCTCTTCCCGCGAGATAATCGGCTATTGTCGAGTCATAAGCAGCAGTATGAGCAAAAGCTTTTTTAGCAAGCTCGAACCTGCTTTTTAAGGATATTTTATTATCATTCTCCTTCAGCTCGGATATGATCCTGCCGTAATCCTCCGGATCAACCACCGAAGCCACACGCAGGAAATTCTTGGCCGAAGCTCTTATCATGCATGGCCCGCCGATATCTATGTTCCCGCGGGCTTCCTCAGGCGTGACGCCCTGCTTCGATATCGTAGCTTTAAAAGGATAGAGGTTGACTACCACCATGTCTATCGGAACGCTCTTTGTTCTTTCTAGATCCGCCCTGTGAGATTCATTATAGGTTTCGGTAAGAAGACCAAGGTATATTTTGAAATCAAGGGTCTTGACCAATCCGCCCTGCGTTTCCGGCTGGCCCGTGTAGTCCGACACCTGGGTTAAGCACGAAGCCTTGCTGCTTAGAATCTCTTTTAATTTTGCAAACGTCCCTCCGGTTGAAAATATTCTAACATCCGGATTGATGCCGAAAAGCTCAGGGATAAAAGATTCGAGGCCGTTCTTATCCGAGACGCTGACCAGCACATGCTTAATTTTTACCCAATCGTCGATTTTATCTACCGTATTAATGCTCATATCATCTACCTCTTTCCCTCGTATTCTTCCAGAAAACGTTTAAAGAATCCTTCCATGAAAGCATGTCTTTCATCCGCGATTATTTTCCCTTCTTTAGTCAATATTCTATCTTTGATCTTGCAAAGTTTGACCGTAAATTCCCTGAAGCCCGTATCTTCTCTCGAATACGGAGTTGTTTCTTCAATCTTCATATCAGGATTATGGAGCCTCGCACCGACTTCACCCGCAAAAAGGAAAGCTCTCGCCACACCGACGGCGCCTATCGCGTCTATCTTGTCCGCATCGAACAGCACTTTTGCTTCGGGAGACTCAGGACTGCATTTGCCTCTGAAACGGTGAGTCCTTATGCAGTGAATTATGTTAGCCTTCCGGTCTTCTGAAAGTGGAAGCTCGTTTACAATCGCCTGAGCCATTTCTGCGCCTTTTTCAGCGTGGCATAGCGCTCCAAAAGTGGAATCCTGGTCGGCTCTTCCTATATCATGCAGGTAGGCTGCTACCCGCAGCACATCCATGTCGGCCTTCTCCGCCGGACCTATACGTTCACACAGGCCATAAACCCTTATGGTGTGCTCCCAGTCGTGGCTTCCCTTTGCCCCGTCAAAAAGCTTTTCAGCCTTATCTTTTACAAAATCTAACAAATTTTCAGGCGTAAGGCGTGAGGCATGAGGCGTGAGTGAAAACCGGCTCTCCCCTTTAGCCTTTCGCCTTCCGTCTTGTGCCTTTTCATGCCTTTCGCCTCTCGGCTCCTGCCTCATTCCTTCTTCTTCCCCGTCATGCTTTCTATTTCAACTTTAAAGATAACAACCCTGTTCACTTCTTTTTCCTCAAACTCAAAAGACCTCCCGGAATAATGGTGCATTATAATACCAAGTGCTTTCTTCTTTGATTCCACGTCTTCTATAAAAAAAACGTTCCCGAAGCCGATAACGCTTTTGTATTTCATACCCCAATCACAGGCTTTATCGCCTCCGACCATCTCTCCGGCAATATCGACTTCAAAGCAGACTTTATTGTTTTTTCTTAAAATATTGAGTTTTCTGCCCTCTTTTGCCGAATGGAAAAAGAGGCAGCCGTCGGCATACCCGAATGAGAGAGGAACAATATACGGTCCATCCTCATCGGCCATGGCAAGTCGGCACACAAGTGCTTTTTGAATTATGGATTCAATCTCTTCTTTCGATTTAATTTCCCTGTCTTTTCTTCTCAACTCTACCTCCCATCTACCCAAGGCTCATTAGCGATTCCCATCGTTCGAATTCGGTTGCGACTGGAAGCCCTTTTTCTTTCAATAAGGAAATCATTTTAGAATCATTAAACCGCACATAAGGATTGACCTTCATCTCGTCTTCCAGATTCGATACAACATGCGCCGGATTATATTTTTTCAGGAAGCTGTCTATATCCCCGTTTCCAGGCTCTATCAGCCTCGCGAAAGACATCGAGTACTCCACATAATCATGGCCCGCATAAACGATTGTATCCTTCGGAAACGCAATAAGCATTTTTATTGAATTATAAAATGCGGAAAGATCGCCTGAGAAGCAGTTCCCGACAGTCCCGTTAAACAAAGTATCCCCTGTTACAAGAAATTTGCCGGCATGAAATGTAACAGAATCATCGGTATGTCCCGGAGTATGATATACGTCGATTTTTTCACCGTCCAGTCCGATAAATCCTTTTGCAGGGAGCAGGTTATGGTCAAGGTACACTGCGCCTGTCCTGGCCAGAAGTGATTTTAATCCCATGGTATGGTCGGGATGTGAGTGGGTGTTTGTGACATATTCAATTTTCAGACCGTTTTGCCCGGCAAATGAAAATATCTGATCAACCGCGCCTCCGTCTATGGCAATGGCGGATTTTTCCGCATAAAGCAGATAACCGAGATTGTCGGATGAATAACGGAATTGTTTAATGTTCAAATTTGGTCCCTTGGTTATGATCTCTGGTTTAATAGACTGAAGGTGTTTAGACTGAAGACTATTAACTTCAGCCTTCAGCCTTTCGCCTCATGCCTCATGTCTATTCACTCTTTCAATAACTCCCGCCGCTATAAGCGGAAGCATGATTTCATGATGGCCTGTTAGATTTATCCCTTTTCCGCCTTTCGCCGTCGGTCTCCCTACAACATTTGTCATCGGGCGGTATTGACGGATAAAATCCATGTTAACGGCAGTAAATGTATCAATATCATGACCGAGGTTTCGTACAAGAGTAGTTGCTTTCAGAAAGACTTCCGGCAGAATAACGGAAGATCCGACATTAAGATAAACTCCTTCATTGAGGGTGGCAACTACTGAAGCAAAGGTGAGAAAATCCCTGTGTGTCGCCACGCCTGTGGCCCCTGCATCAAAGCCTGGATGCATGTGGATAATATCCGTGCCTATTGCAACATGAACCGTGACTGGAATATCAAGCATGGCGCCTGCCGCAAGAATGCTTTTATCCCTGAAAGGAAAATTCTTTTCAGCAATCTCTTTCCCGACCGCCTCTCCGAGCCCCAGAGACTCCCTTTCAGCCCTCTTTATCGCCCCGTTTAAAATTTCGCCTGTTTCGCGCGCCATTCCGAATGAACCGTCACCAAGAGACGCTGCCACATCTTCCGAAGTCCGGCCTGTTATGGCTATTTCAGAATCATGAATAATTCCGGCCCCGTTCATGGCGACAGCCGTTATAATTCCACGCCGCATGAGATCAATTATTACGGGGCTCAGGCCGACCTTTATGACGTGAGCTCCCATACCGACAATGATGGTTTTCTTTTTAAGAAAGGCTTCGGCCATGGAGAATATTACTTCCCGGAGATCTGTTCCGGCCAGGATACCGGGAAGTCTTTCCAGAAATTCCCTGAAAGATCCGCCCTTACTCCAGGGAACTGCGAAATCATCAGCCGAGACCTTGCTCTTACGGTCTGAAATGGAATAGGTTTTGAGTTTGCCGGTCTCTATCGGCTTAAAAGAATGCGCCATTATTACTACTCCATCAGAATTTACCGGGGAAAAGCATCCTGTCAACCAGCTCGCACAAAATATGCCCCAATGTAATGTGAATTTCCTGAATTCTTGCAGTTACGTCGGACTCAACGGCAAAAACAATTTCGGCACATGAAGCAAGACTGCCTCCACGGCCTGTAAAGCCGATGGTAAACAACCCGTTATCTCTGGCAGCTTCTACTGCCGTTATAACATTCTTCGAGTTTCCGCTGGTGCTTATTCCCAGCGCGACATCACCCGCTTTTCCGAGCGCAAGAATCTGTTTGGAGAAAACATCGTCGAAGCTGTAGTCATTTCCTATACTGGTCAAAATTGAAGTGTCAGTTGTAAGGGCTATAGCCGCAAGAGGCGGACGCTCAATTCTGAAGCGGTTAACAAATTCGGCTGCGATATGCTGGGCATCTGCCGCGCTGCCGCCGTTTCCAAAAATCAGTACCTTATGACCTGAAACAATTGAATCCGCTAATTTTTCGCCTCCCCTGATAATCAGATCAATATTCTTCTTTATGAAACTTTTTTTTAATTCTATGCTTTCATCAATAATACTTTGAATTATGTCTCTCATATTTTTTTTCTTTCCGCACGGATCTCGTTAATATACTGTGCTGATTCAAACCCGAGCTCTTCGGCTTTTTCAAACTCATTCCTGGCATCGCTCAAAAGACCGTGTTTTAGATAAACCATCCCCAGCCTCTGCCGGAAAAGTCCGTTATCCGGCGCTATTTCAACGCTCTGGCGGCAAAAAGTCATTGCAATGTCACGGTTCCTGCCATTCTCCTGATAAAGCAACCCCAGTGAGGACAATGAAGCCGCGTCGTTGGGATTTATCTTTATTGCTTTCTTATATGCCGCTTCAGCTTCGTCAACCATGCCCATTGCCGCAAAAACTTCACCAAGATAAAAGAGAGCAATACTTGATTCGGGTTTTAATTTTAAAGCCTTTTCAAGGTATATTCTGCCTTCTTCCGGCTTCCCCAGGTCACAGAGAAGCTTTCCCGTCTGAAAATCTATTTCGAACAGGTTTTCCCCAAGGTTACCCGCTTTTAAGAAGTGTTTGAGAGCTTTCGTTTTCTTCCCCATAAGCTGGTAAGAAAGGCCTGCATTGTACATGGGCATTATTTCTGCAGGCGAAAGCCTTACAGCCTCTTTAAATTCCTTGATGGCTTTTGAAAAATCTCCAAGAACAGCATAACAGACTCCAAGACTGTTATGGACATTTACATCGGTCGGATCGAATAAAAGGGCGGTTCTGAACTCTTTTATGGCGCCGTTTATATCTCCGTTCTGATAAAGTTTGTCCCCACTTATATTAAGACTCACAGCATCAAAAGCTACAATACTGCCCGGACCAAAATAATCGGCGTGCTCAAGCGCTTTCCTGGCATTTTCAATGATTTCATTTTTTTTGTAACTGAAAGCCGGATATGCCGCCACTCCTGATGTGACGGTTTCCTTTCCTCCCTTCTCGAGATTTACTTTTATTTTGATGGCAAGTTCTAAGCATCCCGCAGAATTTTTATCAGGAAGATAACATCCGAACTCGAATCGGTCCAGCCGGCCCCAAAATCCATTTTCGGGTTTGCATGCATCATCGATAGTCTTTGCAACCTCACTTATTACCCTGTCTGCCCGCTCCCTGTCCTGCTCATCCTCTCCGCCGTTCATATTGTCAATACGCAATATGATTGCCCCGAACACATGGCAGGGAGTAAGAAGTTTAAGCGCGTTTTCTAAAAAAACATCTCCGCTCAGCATCATGGGAAAGAGTTTGTTTAACAAGTCCCGTTTGCCGCCGTCTTTCGTTTTGCCATACAATTTACCCAATGGCACTAGTTCGGCTTTCGACAGCAGGAATTCCTTAGAGCTGCTGCGGTTATGAAATAAAATGTTTTTATCCCGGCCTGATGTCTGATCCATTATCGGTCCCTGTTTAGAAGATTGTTTAAAGCGTTTTTAACGACAGCAAGCTCCTCATCCTGAATCGTCCTCAAATCCATAAGAAAGCAATCATCATCAATCCTGCCTATCACTGGTGGCATGTTATCGCGCATACTTTTTTCAAGTGAATTTGCAGAGACTCCTTCGATTCTGACCGCTATGCATTTGCTGGGAAGATCAAGAAGCGGAAGTGAGCCGCCTCCTGCTTTCGAAGATCTGTCCACAATAGTTATGGAAAGCGCAGGATTGTTTATCTTTGCAAGCAGCCTGAAAAGCTTGTCGGCGCGTTTTTTTATCAAATTAAAAGGGATCGTCAGCATTCGGAGAGTAGGTATAAGATGGACCGCTTTTTCAGGATCCCTGTAAAGCCTGAGCGTGCTTTCAAGGGCGGCAAGTGTAAGTTTATCTATACGAAGAGCCCTTGTAAGAGGATTTTTTTTGACGCTCTCCACAATATCCTTCTTTCCCACAATTATTCCCGCCTGGGGACCACCAAGCAGTTTATCTCCGCTGAAAGTCACAACATCCGCTCCCGCGGAAACCGATTCCTGAACGGTGGGCTCCTTCGAAAGGCCATATTTTGAAAAATCGACGAAGGTTCCGCTCCCGAGATCCTCCATGACCGGAATCTGCCGCTTTGCCCCCACCTCAACCAGCTCTTTGAGTGTCACGCTCGCGGTAAATCCGACTACGCTGTAGTTGCTGGTATGGACTTTCAGCAGCAGAGCCGTATCGTTTTCAATCGCGGCGATGTAATCCTTGAGATGGGTCCGGTTTGTCGTGCCGACCTCTTTCAATATAGCCCCGCTTTTTGCCATGACATCGGGTATCCGAAACGAGCCGCCTATTTCTACAAGCTCACCCCTTGAAACAACGACCTTTCTGTTCTTAGCTATTGTTTCAAGGCAAAGCAGAACCGCCGCCGCATTATTATTTACAACCATTGCCGCTTCGGCGCCACTGATTTCGCACAGGATATCTTCGACACAACTGTATCTTGAGCCCCGTTCACCTTTTGCAAGATCGAATTCGAGATTCGAATATCCGGTCGCGATTGCAAGGAGATTCTCTGCGGCTTCTTCCGCAAGGACAGACCGGCCAAGGTTGGTATGAACAACAACGCCGGTTGCGTTTATCACGCTTTTCAGATTAAGTGTCATTGCTTTGCCTACAGCCGCTTTTGTTTTATCAAGAACAGGAATATCGGTTAAATCTTTTTCGTCAGGAGACTGATTGCTTCTCAATATGCCGGTCCTCAAATCTTCAACAACCTTTCTTGCCGCCTGAAGAAGAACCGACCTGGGAACTTTTTCAAAGGTGGGAACTGCTTTTGAAAGTTCAAGAATATGGTCTATGCCGGGAAGCATTCGCAAAAGAGCCTGCTGTTTTTCATTCAATTCCATAACTTTAGTTTGGTCTCTGGTTTCTGGTTCAATAGACTGAAGGTGTTTAGACTGTCCGCCATACTGTTTGGCGGATTAGTAACTTCAGCCTCTTGCCTCTTGCCTATCGCCTATTCACCACCGAAGGTCCGCCAATCAGTGTGGTGGATTCACTATTCATTTCATATCATTTTAAACTTAATTAATTCAACATATTTCTTAATATTCAGTTATACAGGCGTGAGGCGTGAGGCGCGAGGCATAATTATATCTTGTCTGATATTTTTATTTTCGTAAAAATCAGATTTTATGATATATATTTAACGACAGGCTGTTGACTGTTAGTAACTTCAGCCTTCGGTCTTCAGTCTTCAACCTAAAGGATTATTCATGAAAAACATACTTATCACAGGCGGATGCGGATTCATCGGGTCAAATTTTATCCGGTATCTGCTGACTGAAACGGATTTCGACGGGCGCATTATAAATGCAGACAAACTCACTTATGCCGGGAACATTGAAAATCTCGCCGGAATCGAAGAGGCTTTCCCGGGCCGATATTATTTCAGCAGAACCGATATATGCGACCTTATGGAGATGTCGGCGATATCCGAAATGTATGAAATTGACACCATATGTCATTTTGCGGCCGAGTCACACGTTGACCGTTCAATTGCAAAACCTTCCGATTTTATCCATGCGAACATTGTCGGCACCTTCTGCCTCCTTGAACTTGCAAGGCTGCACAGCAACAGAATAGCCCTTTTTCACCATGTGAGCACCGATGAAGTTTTCGGCTCTCTCGGCAAGGCCGGATTCTTTACCGAAAACACACCATATAATCCAAGCAGCCCTTATTCGGCTTCAAAAGCCGCCGCAGATCATCTCGTGAGATCGTACGCGATTACCTACTCCATTCCTGTCACAATTTCGAACTGTTCAAATAACTACGGGCCTTACCAGTTTCCCGAAAAGCTGATTCCTCTCATGATTTTAAACGCCTTTGAAAACAAACCTCTTCCGGTTTACGGAGCGGGACTGAACATCCGCGACTGGCTGTATGTAAAAGATCACTGCAGGGCAATATGGGAAATAATGAAAAAGGGGCGCCGGGGTGAAACGTATAACATCGGGGGCGGGTGTGAAAAAACGAATATCGACGTGGTCAGAATCATCTGCGACCTTGTCGACAAAATACTTCCCGGTACAAATGGAAACCCCCGTAGAGATCTTATAACTTTTGTAAAAGACAGGCCCGGCCACGATTTCAGATATGCGATGGATTTCGGAAAGATGAAAAAAGAGCTGGGATGGACGCCTTCCGAAACATTTGAAACCGGTATAAAAGAGACCATATACTGGTATATTGAAAACATGAAATGGGTTGAGCGGGTAAAAAGCGGCGAATATATGGAATGGATCATACAGCAGTATGGACCCAGGCAATAAACATCCGGATATCGAATATCGAACTTCGAATAACGAATTTAGTGAGTCAGGGATCATGGGTCAGTAAAACAGTGAACAGTGAACAGTAAAAAACAAATTCAAAGCTCAAAGCGTTTTTTACTATTCACTGACGACTGTTCACTATTCACTATAACCAATAAACCAGAAACCGAATATCGGAGAACTTTAATATGAAACGCGCAAAGGATTATATTATATTTTCACTAGATGTTTCTTCTGCCAAAGAGGCCAGACATTATATCGGTCTTCTTTCAGAACATGTGGGCATGTTCAAGGTAGGACTTGAACTTTTCATACGATCGGGACCTGAAGTTATAAAAATGATAAAAGATATGAGCCGGGCCGGGATATTTCTTGACCTTAAACTTCATGATATCCCAGCAACCGTAAGGCGGGCCATGGCAAGCATCGCTGAACTTGGAGTAAATCTGACAACGGTTCACTGTGGAGAAACAAGAGAAATGCTTAAGGCGGCCGTTATAGGCAGCAATGGCGAGGTTGGAGTCCTCGGAGTAACCCTCTTAACAAGCATATCGGCTTATGATATTCAAAAAGCCGGTTTCGAAAATCAGTACTCCGCCGATATTTCAAAGCTTGTTATGAAAAAAGCTGAAATGGCAAGAGATGAGGGCTGCACAGGAGTTGTCTGCTCAGGGCTTGAAGTAAAGATGATAAAGAATGCCTTCGGGAAGGGATTCCTTGCTGTTACACCCGGCATAAGACCAGCCTGGACTCTGGCCGAAAAAGACGACCAGCGGAGGGTAACAACCCCTGCTTCCGCAATAAAAAACGGCTCGGATTACCTTGTAATAGGGAGGCCGATAAGGGATGCGAAAGAACCTCTTTCAGCGGCCGTCAGAACAGCTGAGGAAATCGAATCAGCATTAAAGTAAAGTTTTTAGACAGAATTAACAGGCTTGACAGGATTGTAATAAAAAAATCAGAAAACAAGGAGCCTGTAGAGAGATACGCCCAGGATAGCGGCGCCGATTATAAGAGAGAGTATGAGCTGGTCGGTGCTGAATTTCATAATAAATTTAAGTGAATAGTGAACAGTCGTTAGTTAATAGTTGATTGTCAGAAGTCAGAAGCCGGACAAAAATCACTCGAACCCTTGAATCCTCGAATCCTTCTTTTCACTATTCACCATTCACTATCGACTATTCACTTTTCACTATTCACTGCTTTTCTATTCTTTATCCAGTCCGAATTCGGCGTGAAGAACCCTTACCGCAAGTTCGGCGTATTTTTCCTCGACTACGCAGGATATCCTTATTTCAGATGTGCTTATCAGCATGATATTTATGTTTTCCTTGGCAAGAGCCGAAAACATTCTTGCTGCAACACCCGAATGATTCTTCATACCGACGCCGGTAACGGAAACTTTGGCGACATTTTCATCTCCGAAAACGGCTTCGGCGCCTATCTCCCCCGCCACCTTCTTTTCAATTTCAAGCGCTTTTTTATAATCAGATTTTGGAACAGTAAAGGTAAGATCGGTCATTCCTTCAGCCCGGGTATTTTGAATTATCATGTCAACCAGTATTCCCGCATCGGCAACAGGTGTAAATATCTTTGCCGCTATACCGGGCTGGTCAGGAACTTTTTTCAATGTTATGCGGGCTTCATTTTTGCTGTGCGTCACGCCGGAGACGACAAGGCGTTCCATATCTGAATTTTCATTTACTACCATTGTGCCCTCCTCAAGAGAAAATGATGATCTCAGATGCACGGGAACATCATATTTTTTCGCGAATTCAACCGACCTTATCTGAAGAACTTTAGCGCCAAGGCTCGACATTTCAAGCATCTCGTCGTAAGAAATTCTGTCAAGTTTTCTTGCCTTTTTACATATATTGGGATCAGCAGTGTATATCCCGTCCACGTCGGTGTAAATTTCGCACATATCCGCTTTAAGAGCCGCGGCTATCGCAACCGCAGAAGTATCAGATCCTCCCCGCCCGAGAGTTGTGAGATTTCCATTCTGATCACTTCCCTGAAAACCCGGAATTACAACTATCATCCGCTCATCAAGAAAGTCCATTATTCGTCTGGCCCCGATTCCTGCGATCCTTGCATTTCCGAAATCACTGTCCGTCAATATTTCAGCCTGATGTCCCAGAAGCGATATTGCCGGGTAGTTCATGCCTTTTAACATCATTGCAAGGAGAGCGACCGTGGTCTGTTCTCCGGTAGTAAGCAGAACGTCAAGCTCCCGCTTGTCAGGAGCATATGCAACCTGGTTCGCCATTTTAATAAGACCGTCTGTAACACCCGACATGGCCGAAAGAACTACAACCACTTTATTTCCTTCATCGAATGTTTTTGAAACACGCCTTGCGACATTTCGGATCCGGTCGATATCGGCAACTGATGTTCCGCCATATTTCTGAACAATTAGACTCATATTTTGGTTCCTAGTTTCTGGCCTCTGGTTTGTGGTTTCTGGTTAATAGGCTGTCCGCCAACGCTCTCTGGCGGATAGACTGAAGACTATTAGTAACTTCAGCCTTCA
>CAYODW010000037.1:15902-25714 GCA_964402865.1 uncultured Desulfonema sp.
TCAGCCTATCTACCTAAAGCCTTTTTTCTGTTCACTATTCACTTTTTAAGCTCCTTCATAAATTCTGCTGCTCTCTCTCCATATGGAGTCATGTGAATTACTCGCGTATCGTCACCGGCAATTTCAAAGAGAATCGATAGGAAATCAGCATCAAGATCATCTATTACAAAGCTTGGCCATTCAATAGCAAAGATTCCGAATCTGTCAAGTATTTCGTAAAGGCCAGTCCCTTCGATTTCGTCCCTGCTCATGATACGGTAAAGATCAATATGAAAAAGAGGGATGCGGCCGGGATATTCATGAATAAGTGAATAGGTCGGGCTCGTGATGTAATAACTTTCCGGAATATCAAGTCCTCTTGCAAGCCCCTGGACAAATGATGTCTTTCCGCTCCCAAGCTCTCCGGACAGACCTATTATAAATTTTGAGTCAAGCTTCCTGCCGATTTTTTCACCCAGAGACTGCGTTTCTGAAAGGGAGCCTGACACCATATAAAGAGATTTCATATTTGAAATTCATATAAATATTTTTGTGTTCTCTGTGCCTTTGTTTCTTCGTGTGGAAAATTGACTTTTCACGAGTTCATCAATGCCCCTATTTGCGCTGGTATGGCATTCAGGATGTCGGATGCCAGAAAACCGAACGGCCCCATGCTCTCTGCAAGACGGTCTCCCGCCTTCCCGTGAAGATATACGCCAATCCGGGCGGCCTCATCCGCCGGATATCCCTGAGCGACAAAACCGGCAATGATGCCTGTGAGTATGTCTCCCATTCCGCCCGATGCCATACCAGGATTTCCGCTGGGATTTATAAAAACATTCCCGTCGGGATGAGCTATTACTGTACCGGCGCCTTTGAGAACAAGATTGACCTTAAATTCCATTGCAAAAGAACGGGCGCAGGAGATCCGGTCTTTCTGAATCAGCTCGGTATTTTTCCCCGTAAGCCTCGACATCTCACCCGGATGCGGCGTCAGAATAACGGGGACTTTGATTTTTTTAAGCACTGAGGTTTCCCCGACAAGCAGGTTAAGGCCGTCGGCATCTATAACAGCCGGCAGAGATGAACTGTTTAGAACTTCAAGAATCAGTTTTTTTGTTGAAGAATCGGTTCCAAGACCGGGACCTATTGCAAGACATTTTTTTCCGGTCAGATTGTGCATTATCGCATCAAACGATTCTTCGGAAAGAAAACCTTCCGAATTTTCGGGAAGCGGACAGGTCATAGCCTCAATCATCATCGGCTCTACGGCGGAATTAAGGCTTTTCGGCAGGCCGACGGTCACCAGTCCGGCTCCCGCTCTCATCGCTGCCATCGCAGTCATGACTGCGGCCCCTGTTTTCCCAGGTGAGCCGGCAATAATAAACAGATGCCCTGTGCCGCCCTTATGGGCGTCCCCTGCCCTCGGCCGAAGATAAGCCCTAACCGTTTGATTCTTAAGAAGACGCTGTTTTGGCGAAATTGCGTCCGGAATGAATTTCGGAATACCTATATCGACTATCTCGACTTTTCCTGAATAAGAAGCTCCCGGATAAAGATAATGCCCTGCCTTGGCATATCCGAAAGTAGCAGTTACGTTGGAACGAACGGCTTCTCCGCAAATCTGTCCCGTATCAGAATCAATCCCTGAAGGAATATCAACAGCAAGAACAGGTTTTCTCATAATGTTTATAAACAAAATAATATCCCTGATATATCCTTCCACATCAGATTTGAGACCTGTTCCAAATATCGCATCCACCCATACATCCCTGTGGCGCATCGAATTTTGATTTGAATCAAATGATTTGCGGTCGGGTATTTCAATAACCGGAATTTCAAGTCTGTACAGAAGTTCGAGATTTAAAAGCGCGTCACCTTTTACCAGAGAGGCTTCCGACAAGAGATAGACAATGACGTCAATACCTTTCTGGGAAAGATGCCGTGCGATCACAAAACCGTCGCCGCCATTATTTCCGCGTCCGGCCAGAATCCCGATCTTTTTTGCGCCTACACCCAGAAATCGCTCAAGGAGTATTTGCGCGGCTCCTCTTCCTGCATTCTCCATGAGTATTCTGCCGGGAATACCGAAATCGATGGTCTCGCTATCGATTCTCCTCATTTCATCCGCTGTTAAGATATACATTTTCTGGTTCCTGGTTTCTGGTTTAATAGGCTGAAGGTGTTCAGACTGAAGCCTGTTAGCTAAAAGCCTTCAGCCTATCTACCTAAAGCCTTATTTCTTTTCACTGTTCACTATTCACAGATCTTTAATCAATTCCACCATCTCCCTGACGGCCCTTTCCATACCGACGAAAACGGATCTTGATACTATGCTGTGGCCGATGCTGAATTCGCTTATCTCACGCAGCCCCTTAAATGCTTTTATTGTCTGATAGCACAATCCATGACCGGCATTAACACCCATCTTGAGTTTGTATGCCAGCTTCGCGGCATCCTCTATTCTTAAAAAAGCTTTTACTCTTTTTTGGGCCGTTTTCGCCTCGCAGAATCCTCCTGTATGGATTTCAACCATTGAAGCACGGATCTTATGGGCAAGCTTTACCTGCTCAGGATCAGGATCTATAAAAATACTCACAGGGATACCGGCATCCTGGAGTGTAGCCACTGTCTCGGCAACAGAACTGCCGTGAATCATAAGATTCAGACCTCCTTCAGTAGTCAGCTCGCTCCGTTTTTCCGGAACAAGGGTGACCACGTCGGGTTTTACGCTGAGAGCCATTCCGATCATTTCAGTAGTCGAAGCCATCTCAAGTATAAGTTTTGTCTGAACAGTACTTCTTAATATTTTCAGATCCCTGTCCTGTATGTGGCGCCTGTCCTCCCTGAGATGAATTACTATCCCGTCTGCGCCGGCAAGCTCTGCAAGGACCGCCGAGGCAACCGGGTCCGGGTAACCGACGTTTCCCCTTGCCTGCCTCAAAGTGGCAACATGATCGACATTAACTGCAAGCCCGGCCATTTTGAAAACCTCCAAAAGTTTATAGTTTTGTATTTTAAGGTTTAAGGATTCAAGGGTTCGAGTGTAAAAAATAATGTTTTTTCTTTTGTTCTTTTCCTTCACTTGACCCCTTGAATCCTCGAATCCCTGAATCCTCCTATAACGCAATTCCCTCAACAAGCCCCAACAGTTCTTTCTCCTTTTTCCTCATCTTGTCCGCCTGATAGCGGTTTCTCTCATGATCATAGCCGAAAAGATGCAGAATGCCGTGGATAAGAAGTTCGGTAAACCGTTTCATCAAACCTGCGCCGGAGTCATTTCCTTCCCTTTCGGCGGTTTCAACAGATATAACCACATCTCCGAGAATGTCGTGGCTTGAGCCCGGAGAATCTTCATCCCGCATGGGAAATGCAATTACATTTGTAGGTCCTTCCCTCTGAAGATATTGTCTGTTCAGCTTCGCAATCTCATTGTCATCTACAATCATAATGGACAATTCGCCATCAGGGCAATCCAGGGCGTTTAAGATGGCCTGAGCCGTTTCTCGTACGTTTGCCTGACTGATCCTGTACTTTTTTTGTCTGTTGTTTATCAGAACTCCCATCTTTCCCTTTTCCATTGCCCGTAACCGGAGCATCAGAGTATTCAATGCGGTGGTGATATATGCCGTTTAAAATCGTATTGAAGCTTTTTGCGATATTATTAAGATCTTTTAATGTCAGTTCACAATTGTCGAGCTGGCCGTCCGAAAAGACGTTGTTCATAAGATTCTTAACAAGCCCATGAATCCTTGCCGGAGTCGGAATTTCAAGCGTTCGTGAAGCCGATTCAACCACATCGGCAAGCATCACCAGGCCCGCTTCCCTTGTCTGCGGTTTAGGGCCGGGGTATCTGAAATCGTCAATATTTACCTTGTCCTCTCCTTTTAGCTGTTTGGCCCTGTCATAAAAATATCGTATAAGGCTGGTTCCATGGTGCTGACTGATGGCATCCGTTATTTCCCGCCCGAGATTATATTTCTTTGCCAGTTCCACACCTTCTTTAACGTGCGCTACCAGTATAAGGCTCGACATGGATGGAGCAAGCTTGTCATGCTTATTAACACAATCCGACTGGTTTTCGATAAAATACTGAGGCTTGTTCAGCTTCCCAATGTCATGGTAATAACCGCAAGCCTTGGCAAGAAGAGGATTCGCGCCTATTTCAGCCGCAGCAGCTTCGACCATTGAGCCGATTACTACCGAGTGATGGTATGTCCCGGGAGCCTCGATCATGAGTCTCCGGAGAACAGGCTGATCAAGACTTGCAAGCTCCAGCAGCTTTATGTCCGTTGTAAAGTTAAATGTAACTTCAACAAGAGGAGCAAGCCCTGCCGTTACAATACCTGCTCCGACTCCTCCTAAAAAAGCGAATACCCAGTCCCAGAGCAGTTTTGTCCAGGAAAGGTCAACCAGATAAATATTCATGGCCGTGGCAAGAATCAAATTAAAAGCTCCGAGTTTGACTCCCGCTTTTATAAAGACTTTGCGCTCCCTGCAGTTCTGCATCCAGTAAGCGCCCATTATTCCGTTCAGCAGGAAATATATCATAAGTTCGAAACTGTTCTGAAATACAACGGCAGTACAGACAGCGATAACCACAGCAAGAGGGATTGCCGTGCCAAAACCGATAAAAAGGCATATAAGCATTGCCCCGGAAGCCATCGGCATGCCGAGTTGAATTGATGCTGCGGTTATTGAAAGAGGCTCGTTTTGTGTAAGAGACTTGGAGAGTGAAAAAGATATTACTGCAAACATGAAAAACATAAGAACTACACATGCCAGAAACAGCAACTTCATGTTGTGTCTGCCGATCTTCTCTTCTTCTTTCTTTATATGGACAAAATATGTAGTTATGAGCAGGCAGAGAATAATAATCACTGCTCCGATAATGGTTGCCGATATCTGCCCATACCTGACTTTTAATCTTAGAGCCCTCAGCTTGGCAAGCTGGATTTCGGAAACTTTCTCACCTTCACGAAGCAGCATTTCACCGGCTTTCACCTTATACAGAACCGGGCTAATCTCTGAAACAACAGTTTTTATTCTTTCTTCCGTTTCATTTCTGTTTAAAGTAACGTTCGGCTGAATGAGTTGTTTGACAAAAAATATTACAAGATTCTTGTTTATATCCTGGTCTGTTAGAATCTTATGCCCGAATACTTCAGCAACACTTTTTGCTTCTTCAAGACTGTAAAAAGAATTCAATTCGTAGGATACTGATTCGTTTTTCGTCTCAATATCGCGTATTATTATTCCTTTCTCCATATCATTCATCAATATACTTTTGTTGTCCACAACCCAGTTTTTCAATATTTTCGATAAAACGCTTACTATGGCATTGGGAATATCGTCGGAAAATCCATGCTTTTCGAGGCCGGCGAACATACTGCCTGTTATCTGAAAACCTATTTTGCTTTCGAATTCACTTTTTAACTTCGCAGACCTGTCATTTGCTGTTGCAGCCTGAACGCCTGGTTCCGGAGAGAGTGCTTTTATGCCTCCTGCCTCAAAAATTTCTTTTGATTCCCTGAAGGCCGCCCTGACCCGTGAGGACAATTTTGAGGCAAGGGCCGAATCGTAATCATATACAGTCGGAACTTTGCTCATTGCCGATTTTCTGCTCATTTCAGTCGCAGGCTCGTCCTCTACAAGAAAATCTTCAGGAGCTTTTATATCTCTATCGGCAATATCTCCCAGATTATAGGTGTGCTTGACAGGACCAAGGTTAATATAAAGGATAAGGCTCAAGATAACAGTTATGCCCGAAAGGATCCACCAGCGCAAATTGATATCCGAATTAAGAAAAGTTGTGACGGACTCTTTTATTATTTTAATATTCATTTTCTGGGCCCGTTTGCTTTTTCCCTTTTTCTTGTTTCGAGCTCTTCGTACGCCTCAATTATATCCTGGACCAGTTTATGCCTGACAACATCCGTTTTTGAAAAGAAGACAAACTTGATCCCTTCAATTTTCTGTAAAATATCCTTGGATTCTATCAGTCCTGAAGTTTTTCCTGAGGGCAGGTCAATCTGGGTTATATCTCCTGTAATAACTGCTTTCGAGCTGAACCCGATACGGGTCAGAAACATCTTCATTTGCTCGGAAGTCGTATTCTGTGCTTCATCAAGTATGATAAATGAATCGTTTAAAGTCCTTCCACGCATGAATGCAAGGGGTGCAACTTCAATTACACCCTGCTGCATAAGGTTTGAGACCTTTTCAAACCGCATCATATCATGAAGAGCATCATATAGCGGCCTCAGATATGGATCAACCTTTTCTGCAAGATCACCCGGCAGAAATCCGAGAGCCTCCCCTGCTTCAACAGCAGGTCTTGTCAGAATAATCCTGCTCACGAGACCTTTCGAAAGGGCGGAGATCCCCATAGCCATTGCCAGATATGTTTTCCCCGTCCCTGCCGGCCCGATGCCGAAGACAATATCATAATTTCTCATCGCATCGATATATTCTTTCTGAGCCCGGCTTTTTGGAGTAATTGATTGTTTTTTTGCAGTTATATAAACGGTATCGAGAAAAATATCCTTCAGCTTTAACCTGTCATCGCCTGAAAGGAGTTTTATGGCATAATCTATATCATTCGGATATATTGGATAGTTATCTTTGATAAGACCGTAGAGCTGTTTTAATACATTTTGAGCTAGCCCGGATGGAATGATATCTCCCTCAATAAAAGCCGTATTGCCTCGTGCATGTATCTTAAGATCAATTGCTTCCGCTATTCTATGCAGATTGCTGTTATGCTCTCCGAAAAGCTGCTTGGCATAGTTTATATCCGAAAAAGTCAATTTTGTAATATTGTTCTCTATATCAACTTCCATAGTTTATGTTTTTATTTACCGCCTTTTTTTGTGGATCGTTGTTGTTAGGCATTAGGCACAAGGCTTAAGGCTAAAGGCTGTAACGAAATTACTAATAGCCTTCAGCCTATTATACTATACACTATCAGCTATTTACTGTCGCATGCTATCATGATTACGAAGTCAATTGCAAACAACAAATTTAATTGAAGCGTACCCAAACCGAGAAATGCCTTGACGGGATATTTTTTTTTGTTATGATTGTCCCCATAAAACGAAGAAATATCAAAATAATTAAAAGTTTATTTACGGTATAAAATTGCTTTTTACGAAGCCTTCAAAATTCCAACATGATGGCTGACAAAGAGGAATCTTATAAATATGTTTGATTTTATCTTAATCATCATTCTGCTCTATTGCTTTATCAGAGGCATCTTCAGGGGGCTTCTCAAGGAGTTCTCATCTCTTATAGGGGTGCTTGGAGGCTTTTATGCTGCATACACTTATTACTTGAGCGCCGGAATATATCTGAAAAGATGGATATCCGATCCCGATTATATTAACATATTAAGTTTTTTGTTAATTTTTCTATGTGTATTCCTTATAATCAGCGCCCTTGGAATTATTATCAAATATATTCTCAAAATAGTTTTTCTTGGATGGGTTGACCGTGTTTTCGGAGGAGCTTTCGGGATATTGAAGGGAATATTGGTAGGCTCTGTCTTATTGATTGTATTTACCGCATTTCTTTCCAAAGATTCGGACACGATAAAAAACTCTAAGCTTTCTCCATATATTACATCAATATCCGACCAAATGATCAAAGTGACTCCAAAAGAGCTGAAGAATGAGTACCGGACTAAAAAACAGGATATTGAAAAAGCTTGGAAGAAAATCAAATAAATAACAAATTAAAAAATTTGCAAAAATTGATTGAGCT
This sequence comes from uncultured Desulfonema sp., assembly GCA_964402865.1. Taxonomy (GTDB): domain Bacteria; phylum Desulfobacterota; class Desulfobacteria; order Desulfobacterales; family RPRI01; genus RPRI01. The sequence goes on from CAYODW010000037.1 coordinate 23,643, forward strand.
TATCGAAACTCTCAGAGGAGAAAAAGGATGCCCGTGGGATAAAACACAAACAGCAAAGACGATGGCTATTTACCTTATGGAAGAAGTTTACGAGCTGGTTGATGCCATAGAAACAGAAAATCCCGATGAAATTCGCGAAGAGCTCGGTGACGTTCTGTTTCATATTTTTTTTATATCAAGGCTCTTTGAAGAAAACGGGGCTTTTGACGTTGGAGATGTGGCCGGATTAAACAAAGAAAAAATGGTTCGGAGGCACCCTCATGTTTTTGGTTCCGAAAGTGCTGAAAATGCGGGTGAAGTGAGAAAACGCTGGCATGCCATAAAGAAGAACGAAAAGAACCATATGAAGCATCAATCTGTTCTCGATTCCGTGCCCGGAGGGCTCCCTGCTCTCATGCGCGCATACAGAATTTCAGAACGAGCCGCAAGAACAGGATTCGACTGGAATAATATCGAAGGCGTGATGCTGAAGGCCGAAGAAGAGTGGTCCGAATTTCAATGCGCCCTTAATAAAAAAAACACGGCCGAAATCTCCGTTGAATTCGGAGATATACTTTTTACCCTTGTCAATGTTGCGCGCTTTGCGGCAATTCATCCTGAAACCGCATTGAAGGATTCGATAAAAAAATTCGAGACACGTTTTCGGAATATGGAAAAAACAGTGGCAGAGAGCGGAAGAAGCCTTGATGCTGTGTCCCGGAATGAACTTGATATGCTGTGGGAAGAAGGGAAAAGGCGTGAGGCGGAAGGCTAAAGGCTGAAGGCTATGAACTGAAATTACTAACAGTCTTCAGCCTAAAAACCTTCAGCCTGTTTTACAGTTCACTATTCACTAACGACTATTCACTGGTTTTATGCAATGATTGCAATATTAGATTACGATGCCGGAAACCTAACAAGCGTTGCAAGAGCTGTAACACACATAGGGTTTGAGTGCATCATCACAAATGATATAGATGAGATAGGCAAAGCCGAACGCATCATCTTTCCGGGAGTCGGGGCAGCCGGTTCCGCCATGGAAAGCATAAAACGTCTTGGTCTTGATAAAGCCATAAAAGAGGCCTTTTCATCAGGCAAACCGATTCTAGGCATATGCATTGGAACACAAATTATCATGGAATACAGCGAGGAAAATGACACAAAGTGCCTTGGAATAATAGGCGGAAAAGTTCTAACTTTCAGATTTGATGAAATCCGGAAAAACGGAGCCGGACTCAAGATACCCCACATGGGATGGAACCGCATCAAATTGCATAAGAAACATTTTGTCTTCTCGGATATAAAGGATGAGGATGAATTCTTTTTTGTACACGGATATTATCCGGCGCCTGATGATCCTTCCAATTTAATCGGAACAACCGAATATGGAATCACGTTTGCTTCGGTTATCGGATATAAAAACATAATAGCAACCCAGTTCCATCCTGAAAAAAGCGGAAGACCGGGGCTTGCAATACTTAAAAATTTCTGTACGTGGAAACCATGCTGAGCAAACGCATTATTCCCTGCCTTGATGTTCGCGACGGCAAAACGACAAAAGGGATAAAATTCAAAGACAACGTGGATATTGGTGATCCGGTTGAGATGGCCCGCTTTTATTATGAAGCCGGAGCAGATGAGATAGTATTTTATGACATCACGGCCTCAAGTGATAAAAGGGATATAATGATAGACGTGGTAAGGCGCGTTGCTGAAACCATATTTATCCCTTTCTCTGTCGGAGGCGGAATACGCACAATTGAAGACATGCGCAAAGTCCTTCTGGCAGGAGCTGAAAAAGTAAGCGTCAATTCGGCTGCCGTAAAAAATCCGGAAATTATTTCAAAAGGGGCCGAAGCCTTCGGAAACCAGTGCATTGTTCTCGGTATGGATATTAAAAATGTCGGGAAAAGCGAAAAGATTCCTTCAGGATACGAAATAGTGATAAACGGTGGCAGAACATTCATGGGAATCGACGCGCTTAAATGGGCAATAGAAGCGGAAAAACTTGGCGCTGGCGAGATATGCTTAAACTCGATTGATGCTGACGGAACCTGTGAAGGGTATGAGTTAAATCTAACGTCCCTTATTTC
>CAYODW010000038.1:0-25233 GCA_964402865.1 uncultured Desulfonema sp.
GGCTGAAGGCCCCGCTCTCGAAAAGCGGTATCCTGTCAAAAACGGGATCGTGGGTTCGAATCCCACCCTCTCCGCCAAATAATAAAATCGGTTGGCAGTATTGGGATGTAATGGACAATATTTTGGAAGTAGCTTTGTTAATGGAGAGATGTCCGAGCGGCTGAAGGAGCACGACTGGAAATCGTGTGTGCTGCCAAAAGCGGCACCGAGGGTTCAAATCCCTCTCTCTCCGCCATTAACCAGTGTCCATCCGGAAACCAAATCTGAATACAAGGTTTAATGACCTTTTATAGAATTTAATGGATTTTTCAAACCGAACAAAGCTGAATGCTTTTCGGGGATCTTGTAAAACTCCTTGTTATGCGGTTTTATGTAGCTTATTCAGCGCTTCAATTTTAAAATGCAAGCACTGATTATATATCTCAGGAAATTTAATTATGTCCTATCTTGTACTAGCTCGCAAGTATCGACCTCAGACTTTTAATGATGTTATAGGTCAGGAGCATGTTACACGCACATTAACAAATTCCATTTTAGCCGGACGGGTTGCACACGGTGTTCTTTTTTCAGGACCACGGGGTACAGGAAAAACGACTGTTGCAAGAATATTGGCCAAAGCAATGAATTGTATAAATGGCCCGACTCCTGCTCCCTGCAATATCTGCCGATCCTGCACCGAGATTACCATAGGAAATTCTGTTGATGTACTTGAAATTGACGGAGCATCAAACAATGGAGTTGAGAATGTGCGGGACCTTAGAGACAATGTTAAATATAAGCCTGCATACAGTTCTTACAAGATTTATATAATTGATGAAGTTCATATGCTCAGCACCCCGGCTTTTAATGCTCTTCTGAAAACTCTCGAAGAGCCACCGCCGCATGTTATGTTTATCTTTGCAACGACCGAGCCTCATAAGATACCTGTTACCATATTATCAAGATGCCAGCGCCATGATTTTAAAAGAATCAGTCTTGATTCGATAGTAAGCCACATGGCTTTGGTTTGTGAAAAGGAAGGCGTAAACATAGTCTCAGAAAGCCTCTTCTTAATTGCGCGGGCTGCCGGTGGGAGCATGAGAGATGCTCTGAGCCTTCTTGACCTTGTTATCAGCTGCTCCGAGGGACCGGTAACTAGTGAGAGCATTTCGGATATTCTTGGAATTGTAGATAGAAGAGCAATTTTTATGATTTCAGAAGCTATTTTGAGTTCGGATTTTCCTGTTCTGCTTGATTTGCTGGAAGATCTCTATAACAATGGCCATAATATAAAAGAGCTTTATTATGACATAGTGGAACATTTCAGGAATCTTCTTGTGATAAAAATGGTCAAGAAGGCCGATAAACTTGTAAGCCTGCCCTCCCATGAAATAGTCATGATGTCTGAGCAGGTAAAGAAAATTTCTGCAACCACATTAAACCAGATTTTTGATGTGCTGTATAAAGAAGAATACTCTGTCAGGCTTTCGCCAAATCCGAAACTCTGCCTCGAGATGGTTTTTTTAAAAATGTTTCAAATAAAGCCGGCTTTGCCTATAGATATTCTTATTGAAAAAATAGATAATCTTAAGCAAATGATTCCGGGAAAAAAGAAAAAGGATTTTATTGACGCGGCAACTGTTCGTGTAAATTATAAGGAAAGTGCATTAATAGAGGAAATACCTCAAAAGGTTCTTGAAACAGGAATTAAAGATGGATACGGAGCCGGTAAAACAGATACAATGACAAAAAAGATTATTGAACAAGACGATAATCTTGAGAGAGCCTGGGAAAAGCTTTATGCAATAATATCAAAAAATCATCCTTCACTTGCCGCAAGTATGGTTAAATGTTCGATAAGAAAAATAGCTGAAAACAGTATTGAGATTGAAGTCGGTGGAAATGGCTTTAATTTGAATATGATTAGACGGAAAAAAAATCTCGATATTCTGGACAAAGTTTGCAGAGATTTTTTTGGAAAGAACATGGGAATTGCCCTGATTGAACAGGAAGAAACAAAAACTTCTGAATTAAAGAGTTTTCAAGAAGAAACCGGGGCTAATAATTTGAAATCGGACGCGCTTAATAACCCCCTTGTAACTGACGCAGTTGAAATATTTAAAGGTAAAGTACTGGATGCAAAGATTTTATAGGAGGAATTCTGATGAAGGGAATAGGTAATATGATGAAGCAGGCCCAGAAACTACAGGCCGGCATGGTCAAACTTCAGGAAGAGCTGGCTTTAAGAACAGTTGAAGCAACTTCCGGAGGAGGCATGATTAAAGTTCAGGCAAATGGTAAACAGCAGATTGTTACTATACAGATAGAAAAAGAGGTTGTTGATCCTGATGACGTTGAAATGCTTCAGGATCTTATTATAGCCGCTGTTAATGATGCTTTGTCTAAATCTCAGGAAATGGTTTCTCAGGAGATGAGCAAGTTGACCGGAGGCATCAGTATACCGGGACTTATATGATTTTTTGATGCGGGAATTCCCGTTTGATTACACTTGAGGCGTTAATGCATTATCCCCTGTCTATTCTGAATCTTATAAAAAATCTGGCAAGGCTTCCCGGTGTTGGAGAAAAAACCGCTGAACGCCTAGCAATGTATATCCTGCGTTCTCCTCTTAAAGAAGCCGAACAGCTTGCAGCCAGCATACTGGATATAAGGCAAAAGGTGAGGATATGCGGTCTCTGCTTTGCATTGAGTGAAACAGAAACCTGTCATATTTGCAGCGATCCGTCCAGAAATACTACCCTTATCTGTGTGGTTGAACAGCCGGCAGACATGGTTGCAATAGAAAAGTCAGGATCTTTTGAAGGGCTCTATCATATACTCTCAGGGGCTTTATCCCCCATGAATGGTGTCGGGCCTGATAATATAAGGATCAGGGAACTTATAGAAAGAATAAGAGAAGGAAAAATTAAAGAAATTATACTTGCAACAGGCACAAATGTTGAGGGCGAATCAACAGCTTCGTATATTGCTCAATGCATAGAAAAATATCCGGTAAAAGTTACCCGAATAGCATCAGGTGTTCCGATAGGCGGTGATCTTAAGTATGTGGATCGTGTAACTTTGAGAAGGGCCATGGAAACCAGGTATGCAGTCTAAAGCGGTTCAGCCGGATGATATATTTAAATGCACAATGTGCGGTGATTGCTGTAAAGGCTATGGAGGGACTTTCGTTACAGGGGAAGATATCGATGCCATAGCTGAATATATTAAAGCCGACCATGAAAGCTTTGTCTCGAAATATTGCGAGATGTCTGGCGGAAAGCCTTTGCTTGCACGGGGTAGTAATGGATATTGCGTATTCTGGGATAAAATGTGCACGATTCACTCTGTTAAGCCGCGGATGTGCCGGCAATGGCCTTTTATAAAAAGCGTTCTGGCCGATACTGATAACTGGTATGTTATGGCCGGAATGTGTCCCGGCATTCGTACGGATGTGCCTGCAAATCTTGTAAGAGGGTGTGTCGCAAGGCAGTTAGCAAAAAGCACGGATTCAGACGGCAAAGCAGTCAAATTTTCCAGTTTTTGTTTTCGGTAAGCTTATAAACATTTTTATCTTCTCCACCGGATATTATGTTAAGAAGAATATTCCTTTTTTCCAGCTCTTTTATCCCGTTGAAAAGAGACTCTCTTGAGCCGTTCCATACTCCGAGAAGATTTCTGGTGGATATGACGGCTCCATCATCTGAGAAGCCGCAGCATAAAAGATAGATGGATATGGTCTCGACTGAAAGACCTATTCTGAATATGTTCTGATTCATGGCTGTTTCGGATGGATTATGATTATGATTCATGAGCATTTCCTCGTTTAATATTGATATGCTTTCTACGAAACCATCAAACATAAATCAACACAAAATTCTGAAGGTGATATAAAAGAGATGATCGGAATTTTTGATTCAGGAATCGGCGGACTGACGGTTGTTAAGGCAATAATGGAAAGAATTCCCGGTTACGATATCATATATTTCGGGGATACAGCCCGCACCCACTACGGAAACAAGAGCCCCGAAACGGTGATTGAATATGCCGTTCAGGATACTACTTTTTTGCTCGATAACGGTGCGAAGATAATTGTCATGGCATGCAACACCGCTTCAAGTGTAGCCTTTGATATTATTAAAAAAAAATTTGAAGCGCCTGTATTCGAGGTTATTACGCCGGCAGTAGAGCTTGCGCTTAAGTCTTCAGGAAAAGCGGCTATTGGAGTGATAGGTACAAGGGCAACGGTAAAAAGCGGCATTTATGAAAAAAAGATTAAGGCTTTAAATCCCGGTGCCAGGGTCTATTCTGCTGCATCTCCTCTTCTTGTTCCTCTTGTTGAAGAAGGATGGATGGACAGGCCGGAAACCGCAATGATAGTAAGGAAATATCTCCTTCCCCTGAAAGTAAGACAGATCGATACCCTGATTCTGGGATGCACCCATTATCCGCTCTTGAAGCATGTAATTCAACGGAAAATCGGGAAGAGGGTAAAGATAATTGATTCTTCAACAGGAATTGCGGAAAAAGTAGAAAAGTTTCTCAAAGAGCGACCGAATATTGATTGCGTGTTGAGTAAAAACGGAAAATCAAGGATTTTTGTTTCAGATATAACGGATCAGTTTGCAAAAACCGCAAGAGCCACACTTAGGCAAAATGTTCTGCTTGAGCAGGTAAAAATATAAAGTTCTTCTCCCGATATACCTCTGAATTCTTATCGTTCTTTTATTTTCAAAAAAACGTTAATCACCATTTCAGGTGTAATCCCATCAAGACATTCCATCTCTTTACAGTCTGACTTTCCGGTTTCAAAACAGGGCTTGCAATCGATTTCCGATCGGAGAGCCTCAACCGAGCGTCCAAAGGGTTTCCATCTTTTCGGACTTGATGGTCCGAATATAACGACAGTCGGTATGCCTGTAAACGCAGCGAGGTGGCTTATGCCGGAATCGTTTCCGATGAATCCCCCGGATTGTTTCAGCATTGCAGCAAGAACTGGGAGATTCGTCAGCATATGGATTTTACTCCCTGCAGGAAGACTTTCCGCCATGATTACAGCAATGTTTTCTTCAGCAGGACCTGTTATGATTTCAGGATTCATTCCAAGAGATCCGATTTTTTCAAATACTTTGATAAAATTTGGTGATGCCCAGTTTTTTTTCGCGCTTCCTGATCCAGGATGAATCAATATTTTTAACCGGTCGTGATGATTTCCCGGTTCCATTGACCTGGCAAAATAATCCGTTACAGGCCTTTTCGCATTCCGGATAAGTCCGTCTTCAGCAAGGCGGTTCAGAATATGATCCAATACATGAATTTCTATATCGGCGTCGGGACGCGGAGGTATGCGATATATGTTTCTGTTGACTATGCTGCTGATGATGGTTTCAAGCTCCTGTGAATATGAAAAAATAATTATTTCATCATATGTGCGGAAGATATCCGCAATGCGTGGATCGGCTTTGCCGGAAAATACCGATGAAAAAAATGCCGCTTCAACAGGATAGAATTTTTCTATCAATTTAAAGGAAGATGCCAATTCGCCGATGCTTTTTTTACAAATGGCGTCAATCCGGCAGAATTTTTCCTTAAGCCTTATTATAGCCGGAAATATGGAAACAATGTCGCCTATTGCTCCCTGATGAATTATTAATAGTTTTGACTGCATATATTTAAGGGTTTTCTCCCTCCTCTTTTTCTTTTATCACACGAAAAAGGATCAGCAATCAAGCGAAAGCAACGAAAAAGCTTGACATGGATTATTCAAATCGTATATCGTAAATTAACGATACAGGAGATCTGGTTATGAATAATATGAATGATGAAGATGTTATGGATATGGACGGTTTTGCCAAAATATGCAAGGCGCTCGGCCACCCGGCGAGGATGAAAATATTAAAGTATCTGAAAGAGGAGAACCGATGCATATGCGGACAGATAGTCGAAATGCTTCCGCTTGCACAGTCAACTGTAAGTCAGCACCTGAAAAGCCTTAAAGAGGCCGGACTTATAAAGGGAGAGGTTGAAGGGCTTTGCACCTGTTATTGTATTGATTTGAAGGTTCTTGAAGATTTCAAGAAAAAGGTTGCCGGTTTATAGTATGCGGAAGATACATATGTCGAGACAGTCATTCTCGCGAAAACTGGAATCCAGATATTTCATTTTTATTTGTCGGAATTAAAAAAGAGGGAAAAAATGAACACTGATTGCTGCGGCGAAAACAATAAAAAAGAGTCTTTTGGCAAAGTGTCGCACCTGAAACCTTTTGCGTCCACTCCTATTACGCATAACAAAAAAGAGGATGTAGCCTGTTGCGGATCTCCACCGGGACCCGAATGCAGCAGGTTCGCCCGTCCGGGATATGAAATATGCGGGTTTGTTGAAGAATTCATTGATACGACTGCTGGCTCTGTTCCAAAAATCAAGACAATACTTTCTATGGCTGATGATGCAATGTCGATCCTAGCACGGTTCGGAATAGGCAGGAATTCTTACAGCATTGCGCCGGGAATTTATTGCACGGGCAGACCTTCTGCCGATTCACCAGTTCTGGTTACTGCCAATTACAAGCTTACACTTGATGCTCTCAGAAAAGGACTCTACTCTGTCAGCGCCTGGATTCTTGTGCTTGACACACGGGGAATAAACGTATGGTGCGCCGCTGGGAAAAGCCTTTTTTCAACCGAGGAGGTGATAAAAAGAGTAAAAATTTCTGGTCTTGAAAAAATAGTAAATCACAGGGAGCTTATCCTGCCTCAGCTTTCCGCCACTGGCGTTTCAGCGATAGATGTGAAAAAAGGATGCGGTTTCAAGGTTATATGGGGGCCGATACGCGCAAATGATATAAAAGAATTTCTGGATTCCGGGAAAAAGGCCGACGAGGCGATGCGCCGCGTGACTTTCACTTTATGGGAGCGCCTTGTGCTTGTTCCCGTTGAGCTTTCATTTATTGTAAAGCCGACACTCTTTATATTGCTTGGATTTTTTCTTCTATCCGGAATCGGAACAGAAATATTTTCAGTAAAAGATGCCTGGGGAAGGGGGATTATGGCTGCTTTGGCATATGCAACAGGAATAATCGCTGGAACTGTATTTGTGCCTGCGGTTTTACCGTGGCTTCCTGGAAAGGCTTTTTCTGTTAAGGGCGCTGTTACAGGAATAGTAGCAGCCCTTTTTGTTATAGTTACTTTGAAAGATGTTGCAAACACATGGGAGTTAACGTCTCTTTTTCTTTGTACTACGGCTGTAAGTTCTTATCTTGGAATGAATTTCACAGGCTCAACACCTTATACTTCTCCATCGGGAGTTGAAAAAGAGATGCGGAAAGCAATCCCTATTCAGGCGCTTGCAGGTCTTACTTCCATTGTTTTATGGATCGGTGCTGCTTTTGTACATTAACATTATATAGGAGAAAATAATGCAGGACTTCAGATATTTATATGATGTTTCAACCCTTTCTTTAAACTCTGAAGCATGTATCGGGTGCGGTATGTGTGAGATTGTCTGCCCGCATGGAGTTTTCAAGGTGGAAAATAAAAAGGCCGATGTCATTGATAAAAACGGGTGCATGGAGTGCGGCGCATGCACAAAAAACTGCCCGACAGAGGCCGTTACCGTTACTCCTGGTGTCGGCTGTGCCGCATATATCATTCAGACATGGATAATAGGAAAAAATGGAAATTCCCGCGGAATAGCAAAGTGCTGCTGATGACCAGCAGGGTAATTAATAATAATTTATAATAGTGGTCTTACGGATTCCTGGAAAAAGGTAAAGAAAGAGTTTCTGTATTCCCTGATGTTTTGAATTATATCGTCATCTTTGGTATGCTCCGGTGTGTCGCTTATGAATTTAAAAACATAGCAACGAATTTTAAATTTGTTACATGCCTGAATTACAGACGCGCTTTCCATATCTATGAGATCAACTGTTTTCGATAAGTTCTTTCTCTCTACAGGATCAAGAACAGGCCGGTCGTGAGTCGCTATTTTAGCATAAGAAAAACCTTCGAAAATATCCGGTATGAGTTTATGAGGGGATTTTGATTTAAACTGCGGCCTGTCGCAATCAAAAGCCGTTTTAACATGCAATGGTTCGCCAAGAGCATGTTTGTTGCCTGTTGCGCCTGCCGCACCGAGATTAACGATGCAAAAGGGTGTGAATTTAAGACAGGCATATGCACAGGCCATTGCCGCATTTGCTTTTCCGATTCCCGATATTATGAGAATATGATTTTTTTTTCTGTAAACCGGAAACAATTTTTGCCCAAGACTTGTCAATGAAAGCTCCAGGATAAAAGGCTTTGCCTCAAGATGAGTGGCCATTACAAGACATATCAGAGGATTTTTTGCCATTTTGCCATCTCCTCGAGTGTTTGAATCGCTCTTTGTCCGGTGATGCCTAGTGATACTGTAAAATCATTGACATACAGATCGATATGGCCGTCAATAACCTTGTCGTCCAATTCCTGTGCGTGCTTGCGCACAAAGGAGCGTGAAGCGGATCTGTTCTTTTTTGCATAAAAAACTGAATTTCTGATGATAAGCTCGACTTCTTTTTTGTGAATGACTGTTTGAGGGTCTTTTCTTATCGCAATACAGCCGAGCGGAATGGGCAGATTTGTTTCCTTCTCCCACCATTCGCCGAGGTCTATGACCTTTGCGCAGCCGTAATCAGGATAGATAAATCTTCCTTCATGAATGATAAGCCCAGCGTCAAATTCGCCGCTTTGAACGCTCGGAAGTATCCGGTCGAATCTTGTTACCGCGATATTTTTTATTTCAGGATTCCAGAGTTTCAGTAGAAGAAAGGCGGTTGTATAGTTGCCGGGAACCGCGATCCTGGAATCGGCGGAAAACTGCTTCCCTTCCTGCATTACAAGAAGAGGTCCGCATCCGAAGCCGAGCGCCGAACCGGAGTCGAGAATCTCATAGTCTTTTTTCAAGAGAAGGTATGCGTAAAAAGAAAGCTTGGTAATCCGGAATTTTTTCTTTAAAGCCGCCATGTTAAGTGCTTCAACATCATCAATATGAGGAGAAAAGGTATAATTGCCCGTATCTATGCAGCGATGAAGCATGGCGTGAAATATGAACGTGTCATTGGGACACGGTGAAAAGGCAATCGAAAAATCAGTCATATTATTTTAATCCCGATAAGTTGCAATTTTCAGCAATCAAGTCTTGCATTATTCTTTTTCTCGTATCCTTGACCCCTTGAATCATAGAATCCTTTTTTAATCACCTTATATTCTGAGTTTCTGAGCACCGGTTTTTTTCCGGCGTTTGTTATAATATCTATAAATTCTTTTATCCCTGCCTTTGTTTCAATGCCGGTCGCCTTTACGACAGTTTCTTCCGTCAGGACTCCGCCCATATCATTTGCTCCCATCGTGAGAGCGATCTGTGCTAGTTTCAGTCCTTCGGTGAGCCATCCGGCCTGTATATGAGTAATGTTATCCAGAAAAATACGTGAAACTGCGACCATTTTAAGATAATCAATTCCTGTTGCCGGTTCAATATCTTTAAGCCCGGTGCGCGCCGGGGAGAATGACCAGGGAATGAAAGCTCTCAGCATCCCTGTATCATCCTGCAATTTTCGCACAATACTCAGATGCCTGATCCTTTCTTTATCGGTCTCACCCATTCCGTAGGTCATCGTAGCCGAAGATTTCATGCCGTGGCGATGAAGTGCATACATCACTTCGCACCAGAGATCTTTTCCTATCTTTCTCGGACTTACTTTTTTACGTATCCTGTCAACCAGAAGATCGGATGCTCCCGGCACAGAATCGAGGCCGGCTTTTTTAAGTTTTGATATAGCCTCCTCGATGGAGACCGAACTTTTTTTCGCCATGTGATGAATTTCACATGGGGAGAATGAATGAAGATATATTCCGGGGAATCGTTTTTTAATGTTTTTTACCATCCTGATATATTTATCGAGCGTGTAATCAGGATGGAGGCCTCCCTGGAGCATGACCTGTGTTCCTCCCAAAGAGACAAGCTCTTCTATCTTAGCGTAAATTTTGTTTGGCTTCAGTTCAAAAGGTTTTATAAGGTTTGCTCTCGCATGGTAAGCACAGAAAGTGCAGGCGGCTTCACAGATATTTGTGAAATTTATAATCCGGTCGATAATGAAGCCGACCTCCTCTTTCGGAAAGACAAGTTTCCGCCTCATATCTCCGGCTTCACCCAACTCTATGAGATCCCATTTAAAAAGAGAAACTGCTTCCTCCGGAGATATTCTTTCTCCGGCGTATATCTTTTTTTTAAGCCTTATATCTGACGATTTTTTCATCCTTTGGCCTAAACACCTTCAGTCTAAATCCCTTCAGTCTATTAACCTATGCATCATAAAAGAAATTCAGCGATTCCACCTTTGGCAGCAGATTAAGCTCTTCCGCTACAAAGAGATAATATTTGAGCGCTATCTTGAGGTTATCGGTGAAATCAAACTGTAATGTATCATAATATCCGTTGATATCATATAATATGTCCGGATACTTCTCTACGGCGCTTTTTATGACGTTCTCCTTTTTTTCCGCAAGGCATCTAAGTGAGGCTCTGTAAGAATTAATAACCTCCTTCATAGCAGGCAGATTTTCCTTGACGGCATCTTTTCGTACAGCAAATACAGCGAAAACAACCGGAAATCCTGTTTTTTTTAGCCATAGATCACCGAGATCATATGTGAAGGGTGCCTTCTCTGCGCAGCCTCTCATTGCGTCGTTTCCTATGATTAGCGCTGCGTCGTGGCCTTTCAAATCAGGGAAAGGGCCAGCCTGAAGATAGTAGGGCTCGATCCCGTAAAATTTTTCGAGCAGAATCTTAAGGAGAACTCTCGATGTGTGCGAAGCTCCTGAAAGACCGACCTTTTTATTGTTCAGTTCTTCGATTGGATAATTGCTGCACATGACCACCGAGCCGACATAGCCTACAGAACTTAAGCAGAATTGAGGAAGAAGAAGGACATCGTCTTTTATATCGGCATATGTAGCGGATGATATAGGACTTAAATCGAGCCTTTTTTCTTTCATCATCCTGTTCAGTTCCGAAGGAAGCCCCGGTATGATATCGATGCCTTTTAACGGCGCCTTTTCAAACATATGATAGTAAAAAGGCCAGCAGTTCAGATAATCAATATAACCAACTTGCATCAATAAATCTCCGGCCTCATTGTATCCAGTAATTCGCGGCTGTCCGGACAGGTTTTAAGCCGGCGTTTTCGATCAGCCTTTTTAAAAAAGCTTCCGATCCGTAATCGGGTGTTTTTGCGCCTGCAGCGTGAACAACTTTTTCATTATGATATGTCGCCGCGAAATCATCAACCCCGAATCGAAGCAATGTCTGAGCCATTTTTTCTCCGAGATACATCCAGAGAGCTTTCAGATGGGGGATATTATGCAGAAAAATGCGGCTTGCGGCGTATATCCTTATATCATCGTATCCGGTTGAGGTTTTCCGTTTCGCTTTTATCTTTGTATTCGAATCATGGAATAGAAGAGGAACAAAGGTTTTGAAACCCCCGGTTACATCCTGAAGGCTTCTTATTTTTGAAAGATGATCCGCAATATCCAAGGTATTCTCTTTATGATTGTATAGTATGGTGGCATTTGTTTTAAGACCCATCTGATGAGCTGTTCTCATTATCTTAAGCCATCTTGCGCCTGAAATTTTTAAAGGGGCTATCATGTTTCTGACATCCGGAGAAAATATTTCGGCGCCTCCGCCCGGCATAGCGCCTATTCCGGCGTCAATCAGTCTTCTCAGAGTTTCTTTTACTGTGATATTGTTCTTTTTCGCAAAATAACCGATCTCTACTGCTGTGAAGGCGACAATGAATATATCTGGCTTTATTTTTTTTATACGCCTTATCATATCTTCGAAATAATCGATTTTGAGCTCCGGGTGGAGTCCTCCGACTATGTGCACTTCATCTATGCCGGAAGAAACGGCATTCCGAAACCGTTTCTCGATTTCATTAAGGGAAAGAAGATATGCATCTTTGTCTTTTTTATCGCGGGAAAAAGCGCAAAGAGGACAGCGAAGCTCGCATATGTTGGTAAAATTCAGATTCATGTTTACGCCATAATATGCCGCATCACCATGCAGTTTTGTTCTTATGAAATTGCTTATTTTACCGAGATCAAGGATGTCGTTTGTTGAAAGCATATATACGGCATCTGCTTTTGAGACGGGGACACCTTCAACCACCTTTACAGCGATTTCTTTAAGCCTTCTGTTTGTTATTGTATCTGAAAAATTATTGTATTCCATTTATTCCGACTTGATGAATTGGTTAAGTTACAAAAAAACATCAATGAGGGTGCCGGTTAAAAGAAAAGGGGAGATATACATGTTCGCCCTGAAAAAATTTTTCAAGGCTACTTCTATATTTCCGCTCCTTGCGATTTTCTGCTGGTAAATAAATATGGAAGCAACGCAGAAAAGAGCTATCCAGTAAGGCATGCTTTTCCCTGTGATAATGCCTGCCGCTACCATTGCTCCGAAAGATAAGACATAGCAAATTCCGGAGACGGCGAGGGCATTTTTCTCTCCGTATGCCGATGGAAACGAATAAAGCCCTTCTTTTTTGTCGAATTCAACGTCCAGAAGAGCATAGACAATGTCAAGGCCGGCGATCCAAAGCAGGATAGCGGCGCCAAGAACAAAAGAAACAACAGAAAATTCACCGGTTACAGCAATATAGCCTCCTATTGGTGCGGCTGATTCGACAAATCCCAGATAAAAATGTGATGATGAAGAAAACAGCTTGAAAAACGAGTATGTTAATAAAAGGAAAACAGCCGCAAAGGAAAGATAAAAACAGAGACTGTTGAGCAGATAGGATGAAACTATGAGTGTGAGGGAAGAGATTATTCCGATCACCCATACTTCGGCTTTTTTTGCCTCTCCTTTTGGAATGAGTCTGTCTTTCGTACGCGGATTTTTAGCATCTATTTTAGCGTCTATTACCCTGTTAAAGGACATGCCTGCCGTACGTGCGGCAACGAGCGCTATTGTTACCAGTATCCACTTTGAAATATCTTTTCCGTCTGCGAACAGAACTCCGAGATACGCGAAAGGAAGGGCAAATAGAGTTTGCTCTATCATAATGAGGTTTGAAAATTTTTTAAAATCCATATTCCTTCCATCGCTTTGCAACTTTATCTTTTATTTCGTCCGACATTTTAATCTCTTCAGGCCAGTCGCGTCCCATGCCTTCCTCACGTGTTTTCCGGGTGGCGTCTATTCCCATTTTCCCGCCGAAATTAGGATATGGGGCCGAGTGATCGAGGGCGTCAAGCGGACCTTCCGACATTAGCAGGTCTCTTTTGGGATCGACATTGTTTAATAGTTTCCATACGACTGTGCCGGGATCACGCAAATTAATATCCTTATCGAATACCGCTATGAATTTTGTGGATGCCATCTGCCCCAGACCCCATAGAGCATTTATGACCTTTTTTGCCTGACCAGCGTATCTTTTGTCTATTGAAACAAGGGCGCAGTTGTGAAAGACGCCTTCTATCGGAAGCTCCATGTCAACAATTTCAGGAATGAGAAATTTGAGCATCGGAAGAAAGATTCTTTCGGTTGCTTTTGCCATGTAACAATCTTCCATGGGCGGTTTACCTACGATAGTCGCAGGATATACCGCGTCATTTCTGCAGGTGAGAGCCGTTACATGGAATACAGGATAGATGTCGGCCGCCGAATAAAAACCGGTATGATCCCCAAAAGGACCTTCAATGCGCTCTTCATCCGGATCGATATAGCCCTCTATTACGAAATCTGATTCCGCCGGAACAAAAAGATCTACGGTTTTTGCCTTTACAATATCAACCGGTCGCGATTCTATAAATCCGGCAAAAATGAATTCATCGATATCGGGCGGAAGCGGAGCGCTTGCGGAATAGGTTACGGCAGGCGAACCGCCGAGTGCTACCGCAACCTCCATACGCTGTTTCCGGTTTTTATATTTATCAAAATGGCGTGTCCCATCCTTATTGTACTGCCAGTGCATTCCGGTTGATGAATTATCATGCTTCTGCATACGGTACATGCCGGCATTTTGAATTCCGGTATCGGGATCTCTGGTTATGACTATCGGTAACGTGATAAAAGGGCCTCCGTCATGCGGCCAGCATTTTAATATCGGAAGTCTGTCGAGAAGGGGTCCGTCGGTATAAATACTTTCCTGGCATGGAGCGGTTTTTACATTTCTGGGGATAAGTCCGGCAATCTCCTTCAAAGTAAAAAGCATCCTTATCTTATCCATGAACCCTTCAGGAGGCCTCATCTTCATGTTCGCCTCAAGCCGGGAAGCTATGTCATCAAAAGAGTTGCAGGAGAGTGCGAGCTGCATCCGCTTATATGTTCCGAAGGCATTGATAAGAAGAGGATATGAGAATCCTCTCACTTTTTCAAAAAGGAGCGCCGGTCCGCAGGATTTTGAAATTCTGTCTGCTATTTCAGTGATTTCTAGTTCATGTTCGACTTCGGCGCTTATTCTGCGCAATTCACCCGAAGCGTCAAGATCTTTAATAAACTGCTGTAAATTTTTATATGGCATAGATTGATTATCTAATGTAATTTATTTTTAAAAGCAAGCAAACGTAATAACAGAGTTGCGTGATGTCAAGATAAAGAACTTTTTGTGTTTATTTCACTATTTTATCATGATATAAAAAAATAGGGTTCAAGGATTCATGGGTTCCAAGGTTCAAGTGGGTTGCAGTCTGTAGGCTTTTGCTAATAGTCTTCAGTCTAAACCCCTTCAGTTTATTTACCAGAGACCATAAACAAGAAACTTATTAGGGAGGGATTATGAAGTTCGAGGCCAACCTTAAAGAAACCGTTGTTCTTGATCCAAAAACCAGAACCACCAGGGCGATTCCAAGCGAAATAAGAAAAGATCCTTTAACCGGCAGAACATCGAGGATCTGTCATTTCATGAAACTCAAATGGGAGAAGCCGGATTTTGAGAAGATGACCGCGGGCACCGAAAAAACATGCCCGTTCTGCCCGGATAAGGTTTTAAGCATCACCCCGTTCTTTGCGCAGGATCTCATTCCTGAAGGACGTCTTGTATCGGGAGATCTGGTGCTTTTCCCGAACATCGCTCCCTATGACAGCCTTGGCGCGGTGGCAACCTTTGGAAGCCGCCATTATATTCCGATGACAGAGATTACCCCGGAGTTCATTTTAAAAGGTTTCAGGCTGGCTTTTGAATTTTTTAAAAGAGTTGAAAAGCTGAAACACCCTGAATCGGTATACCATATTATCAACTGGAACTACATGCCGGTTTCGGGAAGCTCTCTTATCCACCCCCATCTTCAGGTTTTTTCAACCTCTTCAGCGCCCAACCTTATGAGACAGGAGCTTGATGCTGCTAAAGAATATTATAAGGCAAAAGGAACCAACTTCTGGGATGATTTTGTAAAAAGTGAAGAGTCGCAAAATAAAAGGTTTCTGGGAAGAACAGGCCGGACGGCATGGCTAAGTTCATATGCGCCGATAGGTGTCGCGGGTGATATCCTTGCTGTAGTTGAAGGCACTCGATCAACTCTCGATCTGACGGATAAGGATTTGTCGGACATCGCTCTTGGGCTTAGAAGGGCTATGGTCGCTTATGACAAAATGGGTATTTACAGTTTCAACATGAATTTTTTTACCGGAGCGAAGAATGATGATTTCAACCGTTTTCATCTTCTCTTTTCTCCCAGGACATTCTTTAACCAGGCGCTTGGAACGCCAGATGTGGGCGCGTTGCGGAACTTGTTTAATGAAACTCTATGCATGGCCTTCCCGGAGGATATAAGAGATATGCTTGCCCCGGATTTTACATTTTAAGAGCTTTGGGGAAAAGCATCATTTTACGGAGCCATAATGATTGAAAGGAATTGTTTTTATACGGAGTAATCAGCCTAAGTGGAGCAATCGGCTGGGTTGCCCTTATTGGGCTCATTTTTTGGGGAAGTACTTCACATTCTTGATATTACTAAAATCTAAATCCTGGGTCCATATAATGGCTTTGAATTCCAGCGCTGTTGCGAGAATGATGCTGTCCGCCATTGGAAGTTGATGTTCCAGGCTCATCCTTGAAGCCGCCATTGCCAGTGGTGTGCTTAGATCCACAACCTTTCCTTTCTGCATGGCAACGACTGCCTGTAATGCTTCATTCTCACCCGACTCCCGCAAAATGACCTTAAAGACCTCGTATATTGTTATAACCGGAACAACAAGTAAATTCGAATCACTCAGCGGGGGGAGAAAATACTTGGCATTAGGCTCATCGGCAAAGTATGACAACCAGCCTGAAGAATCTACAATATTCATATCCTGTCTTTCTCTCGTTTGAATTCAGTGTTGATGCCCTTGAGGAATCCGCGAAGTTCTTTAATGTCACGTTCCGGTATAAGTTCAATACGACCAGCATATTCAACAACCTGCATTTTTTGACCTGGATGAAGTTTCAATGCTTCCCTGATGGTTTTAGGTATAACGACTTGATATTTTGGTGATACGGTTACTGATTGCATGCCAACACCTCCATCGATATATTTTGTGCTACGATATAACGATCGATATGGTTTTGTCAATTATATTGATGCCCAATATTGAGGATTACGAAATGAAAAAGAGTGATCGATAAGCTGAACCAGAGCAGCCCCATTGGCTGCTAATCTGAAAGATCGCTCCCCACAACAGTATAGCCCGATTGGGTTAATTCAATTGTATGCCTACCTGTTCCGCATCCGATATCCAGCATTTTCAGTATTTATTGTAATTGATTTCTTTTTCAATAAAGTCACATTCACCAATGGTGCCTTGGGTGAAACATTCCTTGTCATATTTGAATCCCTATTTTTCAAACAATTCCTCATACCATTGTTTCATGTTGTTATTAATGATCTTATTCTTTTAAAAAGGGATATCTTCTTCTGAATCATCATCAAATGTAATCATTTAACTTGCGAGATTTAAAAATACCCCTTGTGGTCCACACAAATTCTTAATAATTAGGCTATATGCTTTTTTTCCATTAATGTCCTTTGTTTTGGACATTGCCTTTAATGCTGAATCTAATTCTTTGGATAAGCCATCCATTATTGTATCTGTTTCAAATACATCTCCTTTTCTGTTTTAATGCGAATACTCCGGTTTAGCGGCGGCGGGTCGCCGTCCGCTGGAACCGGTTGTTAGCTGACCGCTTTATGCTGTTCTCTAAGAAGCCCTCGAAGATTTTTAAGTGACTATCAGGCGAGGTCGAAACGGTCAAGGTTCATGACTTTGTTCCACACCGCGACAAAGTCGTTCAGGAACTTCTCCTGGGAGTCCTCACATCCATAAACTTCCGCCAGAGCCCGGAGCTGGGAATTGGAACCGAAGATCAGGTCAACGCGGGTGCCGGTCCACTTGAGCTTACCCGTCTTGCTATCTCGCCCTTCAAACACGTCCGCGTTTTTCGAAACCGCCTTCCACTCGGTGCCCATATCGAGAAGGTTTACAAAGAAGTCATTAGTCAGCGTCTCCGGACGCTTCGTGAAAACGCCATGCTGATAGCCTCCGAAGTTCGCGCCCAAGACGCGCATGCCGCCGATGAGAGCAGTCATCTCCGGTGCTGTAAGTGTCAGAAGCTGTGCCTTGTCAATCAGTAACTCCTCGGCCGATACGGCATATTTGGTCTTCTGGTAGTTGCGGAAACCGTCAGCTTTCGGCTCGAGCACGGCAAAGGAGGCAGAATCGGTCTGCTTCTGCGAGGCGTCCATGCGTCCCGGTGTGAAGGGAACCGTAATTTTGTAACCGGCGTTCTTCGCCGCCTGCTCGACGCCCGCGCAACCGCCCAGAACGATCAAATCTGCCAGCGAGACCTTCTTGCCGACGGACTGGGATTTTTTGTATGCTTTCCGAATGCGCTCAAGGGTCTTGAGTACCTTAGCAAGCTGAGCCGGTTGGTTGACTTCCCAATCTTTCTGCGGTGCCAGGCGAATGCGCGCGCCGTTGGCGCCGCCACGCATATCGGAACCGCGGAAAGTGGCAGCCGACGCCCAAGCGGTAGAAACCAGCTCCGACACAGATAGGCCGGAAGCCAGGATCTTGCCCTTTAGGGAGGCGATGTCCTGCTTATTGATCAGTTTGTGATTAACGACAGGGATGGGGTCTTGCCAGATGAGTTCCTCTGCCGGAACCTCTGCACCGAGATAGCGCGAGCGAGGGCCCATGTCACGATGGGTCAACTTGAACCATGCCCGGGCGAAGGCATCCGCAAATTGCTTGGGATTCTGCAGATAGCGGCGCGCGATCGGCTCGTAGATCAGATCAAAGCGAATCGAGAGGTCCGCCGTGGTCATGATCGGCCGGCGCTTCTTCGCCGGATCGTGTGCGTCAACCACCATGTCCTCTTCGGCCACGTCCTTGGCCAGCCATTGATTAGCGCCGGCTGGGCTCTTGACCAGCTCCCACTCGTATTTGAACAGCACTTTAAGATAGCCCATGTCCCATTGGGTCGGGTTCGGCTTCCAAGCGCCCTCGATGCCGCTGCTGATCGTATCGCCGGCTTTGCCGATTCCGAGAGTGCTCTTCCAGCCGAGGCCCTGCGCTTCAATCCCGGCGCCTTCGGGTTCGGGCCCCACATGTGACGCATGGCCGGCGCCATGACATTTGCCAAAGGTGTGCCCGCCGGCGACGAGCGCGACGGTTTCTTCGTCGTTCAACGCCATGCGTGCGAAGGTTTCGCGAACAACACGGCCGGAGGCGACCTGATCGCGGTAGCCGATCGGGCCCACCGGATTCACGGAGATCAGGCCCATCTGCACGGCCGCGAGCGGGTTTTCCAGATCGCGCTTTCCCGAATAGCGGTTGTCACCTAGCCATTTGTCCTCGGAGCCCCAATAAATGTCCTCTTCGGGCTCCCAGACGTCCTCGCGCCCGCCGGCGAAGCCGAAGGTCTTGAAGCCCATCGACTCCAAAGCGCAGTTTCCGGCAAGGATCATTAGGTCAGCCCAGGAGATTTTCTTGCCGTATTTCTTCTTGATCGGCCAGAGCAGACGGCGCGCCTTGTCGAGGTTCACGTTGTCAGGCCAGCTGTTGAGGGGAGCCAGGCGCTGGGAGCCGGAGCCCCCACCCCCGCGTCCGTCACCCATGCGATAGGTGCCGGCGCTGTGCCACGCCATCCGGATGAAGAGCGGTCCGTAGTGACCCCAATCGGCCGGCCACCATTCCTGCGAGTCAGTCATCAGCGCGTAGAGGTCCTTTTTCAGAGCCTGCAGATCGAGTTTTTTGAATTCTTCTGAGTAGTTAAACGCCGCGCCCATCGGATTGCTCAGGTCAGAGTGCTGATGAAGAATCTTGAGGTTCAACTGGTTCGGCCACCAGTCCCTATTTGACGTGCCGCCGCCGGCAATTGATTTACCTGTCCTACCCGTTACCGGGCACTTGTTTTCTTCATTCATCGATATTCTCCTTTCCTATAAGGTATAGCTAACAAATTATTATATCGTTTTATGTATATTATCAGAAATGTAGTCTGTATGCTAACAAGATACGAAATTTTGTCAACAAAATTATATAATTATAACTTAAACTATGGGATAGTTGGGGACATTCATCAGAATATAAATTGACATCGGTTTTAAAAGATAACAGAGAGGGAATATATCGAGAAAATCAAGAATAGACGCCGCTGGCGAGGTTCATCATGTTATCGCACGGGAATAAGAAAGGCGGATATATTTTCCGACGATGAGGATACAATCTCAGTTTGCACCGGATCGCTGATAGTCCATCGCGCATGGTGAAACAGTCTTTCTGCTTAAAGTATCCATTGACTAGTCGTATATAACTATGATATACATATTTTATGGTTAAACCAAGTAAAATTTTATCGAATTGTACCGGCTTCGAATGGGAGAAGGGGAATATTACCAAGAATTGGGGAAAGCATTACGTGTCTGCCGGAGAATGTGAACAAATATTTTTCAATAAACCGCTAATCGTAAAAAGAGACAGTGAACCTTCCCAATTTGAAAATCGATATTACGTACTTGGTCAGACCAATATAGATCGCTTGCTTTTTGAAGTATTTACCGTTCGAAAAGATAAAATCAAAATTATTTCCGCACGGGACATGACCGATGCTGAAAAAGAAAGGTATAAAAAATGAAAAAGAAAATCCCCAAATTTAAAAATGAAGCTGGAGAAAGGGTTTTTTGGCAGAAACACGATTCTTCAGAATATCTTGATTGGTCTGATGCCGAAAATATGGTTTCGCCCAAATTGAAACCCTCAACCAGATCAATATCCCTGCGTCTTCCCGAATCAATGATTGAAGAGTTGAAAGTGCTCGCAAACAAACGCGATGTTCCCTACCAGTCATTATTGAAAATATTTATTTCTGAAAAAATTGAAGCTGAATTAAGACATTAATATCAAAAATCAAATGAATAGTGAAGTATTTATCTGGTATTTTTTCATCAGTTTCCATACGGTAACCCTACTTACGCCGAGCCTCCTTGCCGCTTCCGAACGATTTCCGCCTGTTTCTTTTAAAATTTTTATAAGCTCTTCTTTCCGGCCTGTTTTATCCGGTGAAGGCCGGAAAAACTTCTCTTCGTCTTTTACTCCGGACGCGATTTTTACAGGGAGATGATTTATCCCTATTTCTCCTCCGGGACAGAGCACAAACGCATATTCGATTGCGTTTCTCAACTCTCTGATATTTCCGGGCCAGTCATACATTAATAGTTTCTCCATGGCAGCTGGAGTTATGCCGAGCTTTTTTTTGTCGGTTCTGTCGTTGTTCTGCCTTATGAAATTTTCCACTAGAATCGGTATGTCTTCGCGCCTTTCCCTAAGTGAAGGAATTTTTAAAGGAAAGACATTGATCCTGAAAAAAAGATCCTCACGAAAATGCTCTTCCGCAAGGAGTTTTTCAAGATTCCGGTTTGTTGCGGATATTATGCGGACATCCACCTTAATTGATTTATGGTCGCCGACCCGCTCAATCTCCTTCTCCTCCAGAACCCTTAGAAGTTTGACCTGTGTAGTCATTGGGATATCCCCTATTTCATCAAGAAAAATAGTGCCACCATGAGCGGCTTCGAACCGGCCAATCCTGTCTTTATCGGCCCCGGTGTAGGCGCCTTTTACATGCCCGAAAAGCTCGCTTTCAAGAAGGTTTTCGTTCAATGACGCGCAATTGACCTTGATAAAAGGGTTCATATTGCGGTTGCTGACTTCATGTATCGCCCGGGCGGCAAGTTCCTTTCCCGTTCCACTTTCCCCGTAGATCATTACAGGGGCGTCGGTAAGCCCGACGCTGTCGATAAGTTCATAAAGAGACTGCATTATAATCGATTTGCCGAAAAGGCCGTGATATCCTTCATCCAGATGAAGCGATTTTCGCAGTTCCAGAATCTCCTGCTGTTTCCGGACAATTTCCGACATATCCGTAAGGGTTTCGACCGCTCCTATGATATTCCCACCGTCATCTCTCAATACGGATGCGTTTTTTATTACATTGACAAGCCGGTTTTCCTTGTTGGTTATCGTGCATTTTTTTGCCCGGACATCCCCGCGCGCATATAGCCCGCACCATTTTTCGCCCGGTCCTTTACCGATAATTTCACATCCGGTGCAGTCAAGTTCCCTGCATGATTTGCCGATCAACTCTTCGGATTTATAACCCGTCAGTCTTTCGGCAGCAGGATTCATGGCAAGGATTTTCCCATCGGGAGCTACAACCATAATGCCGTCATAAAGAGTGTTAACCACCGTCTTCCAGTGTTTCGACAGGTCCATTTATTGCTCCTATATCTTGGGTGTAAAGATGTTAAGTATAAGGTTAATACTGTTAACATAATGCGTTTATCTATGTATATCAAGCATTATATCACCATTTATATTATGATATATAATTCCAACTGTTAACCTGTTCTGACTAAAGTTAACATATCAAGCAAGCATAACCGCAAAGAAATCCCGCTTATGAAATTTATGTTTAATGAAATCTTATTGTTATATTTTAGGTCTTATATCTGGCATAAGCTTTGCTATAATTCCTCACTAAGAAGGTAAGCAAACGAAATACATTTTAATATAAAAATATAATTCTTTTGAGAAAAGGAGCTAACAATGTTGAAAAAAACACTTTTTATTCTGTTAACTTTAGTAGTCGGAATCAGTTTAACAAATTTTTCCTGGGCGGCTGAAGACGGAAATAAAAGAAAAGGGAAATATTCATACCGGAAGGTTTACGAATCATGCCAGAAACGCGGAGCGGTAGAAACAGCCAAACCTAAAATAAATCCGGATGCTCACACCCAGGCTGAATGGACTAAAATTTTTAAAGAAAAGAAATTTGCTGAATTCGGTTGCGCTGAAGAATGGAGCAAGCTCAATGACGACCAGCTTAAAGATATTCATGCATATCTCTATGGCCATGCTTCAGATTCCGGCACTCCGGCAAAATGCAATTAATAAAGATCTTATAAAATCCTGACGGGAGAAAAGTTATGAAAACAAAAAATATAAAAACATATTCAGCTGCATTGATCGTTGCAGCAACTATGATTATTGGTGTTGCCGGGTTTGCTCCTGCCTCAGAAACGGCGGCAAAGCCGGATTGGTTTTTTAGTGACATTGTTGATGTTACTTTTGTAAAGCAGCATGTCCAGGTGCCTATGGATGAAAATATAACGCTGATTGACTCCAGACCCAAAAGAGCTAAATACGATTTGAGTCACATTCCGATGGCAATAAGCATTCCGGATATGGAATTTGACGAAAATGTAGGGAAGCTTCCGAAAAATAAAGACGGACTGTTGATTTTCTATTGCGAGGGGCCGGAATGCAAGCTAAGCCACAACAGCGCGAAAAAAGCGGTAAAGCTCGGCTATAAAAATGTCAAGGTTTATGCCGACGGATTTCCGGGCTGGATGAAGGAAGCGGGACATTATCCTTCCGTATCAGGCGAATATGTTAAGAAACAGATGGATTCGGGAACCGACATGCTGCTCGTGGATTCAAGGCCTAAAAAGACAAAATTCGACAAGGGACATATTCCGGGCGCGATAAACATTCCCGATTCCGAATTCGATCAGATGATAGGTCAGCTGCCGCAGGACAAAAACAAACTGCTTATATTTTACTGCGAGGGATATCAGTGCAAGCTGAGCCATAAATCGGCTCAGAGAGCTATGGCGCTCGGATATGCGAATGTTAAGGTTTATTCGGCTGGTTACCCCGAATGGGTGGAAAAGTTTGGCGCAGCTACGAAGGCAGCTGCGAAACCGAAAAGCGGAAAAGAGGAAGGAAGCATCGACATCGCGGATTTTGAAAAGATTTTGAAAGAAAACCCTGAGAGTCTCTTTCTGGTTGATGTGCGCGATGCCGATGAATTTGCAAAAGGAAGCCCTAAAACAGCGGTCAATATTCCGGTTGATCAGCTCAAAAAAAGGATTGCAGAGCTTCCGACCGATAAGTCTGTAGTATTTGTATGCGGCACAGGGGCGAGATCCGGCGAATCCTTTTACATGGTGCAGGATGTCCGTCCGGAGATGAAAAACGTTTATTATGTTGAAGCGGGGATGACTTTCAAAAAAGACGGCTCTTTTGAGATTGCAAAACCGAAATAAAGCTGATAAAAAAAAGGATCATCTGCAAATTTGCCGGTGATCCTTGATTCGAGGATTCAAGTGAAATGTAATAATTCGCTTTTTAGTAACCCCCTCTGAATCGGGAATCCAGTATTTTCAATAAGCTCTGGACTGCCGTTTTAATGGGAGTGACAGAATTTTCGACTTTTCCCTGGAGAATCGGTTATGCTCATTTCTAACAAACTACCGATGGAGCCTTCTATGAATACATTTTTGAGGCAACATTTAAATAGATGGATTATCCTTGCCGGAATATGCATATTGCTTAGTTCCGGCAGGGCGGTTACGGCCGCAGATGAATCGTCAACAGCACCCGGCCGCGAGATGGCGCGGCAGGTCACAAAGACAAAGAGACCAGGCATAACGGTAGATCATTCCCGCCTTCCCGCCCTTAACAAGTCTTTCAATTCCGGTCCTGAAATAACCAAAGCGTGCCAGTCTTGTCATACCGAGGCCGAATCCCAGTTTCACCAGACCATCCACTGGACATGGAAAGCTGATGACAACATAAGAGGCAAAGCCGGCTATTCAATCAACAATTTCTGCATTTCATCCAACAAGATGCAGGATAAAGGGTGTCTCTCATGCCATCCCGGATGGAATAAATCAATGGAATCAATAAACTGCCTTGTCTGTCATGGGCAGAAGGATATTAACTGGGAAGAATCATTTAATGACCTCAAGGAACTTTCGACTTCAAAAGATCCCGAAGAAGTGGAGATTGCAAAGGAGATCCGGGACAATATCCAGGCTGCTGTCCAGAGTGTCGGTCGTCCGGAACGAAAGAACTGCGGTTCCTGTCATTTCTACGGCGGTGGAGGCGATGGTGTCAAACATGGAGATCTCGACTCTTCCCTTGCAAAGCCGAACAAGGCTTTGGATGTCCACATGGGAACTGATGGACAGGATTTCCGCTGTACCCGGTGCCATACGACCAATCTCCATAGTATAGCCGGGCGTATTTATACGGCGCCTGCGGCCACTCATCGTAAAAGCCTGGTGGAAGATGATCTGGTTTCAAAAATCACCTGTGAATCATGTCATACAGCAACTCCGCACAAGGCCGGGTCGAAGCCGAATGATCATACGGACAAGGTGGCCTGCCAGAGCTGTCACATTCCGACGTTTGCGCGCGTCAATCCAACCAAAATGTTATGGGACTGGTCAAAGGCCGGCAAACTTAAAGACGGTAAACCTTTTAAAACCTTAGATGCTTACGGAAAAGATAACTACCTGAGCATCAAGGGTCAAATGAAATGGGAGAAAAATATCAAACCGGAATATTTCTGGTTTAACGGCTCAATAGATGATGTAACTACTAAAGACACCATAGATCCGTCAAAGAGAGTCGCGGTCAGCCGCCCGGCAGGCAGCTGGAACGATAAAAATAGCAGGATATTTCCTTTCAAGGTTCATCGCGGCAGCCAGCCTTACGACAAAGTGAACAAGACGCTTCTTGCTCCGATACTTTCGGGGAATGAAGGTTACTGGAAAACGCTCGACTGGCCATCGGCGCTGAGCAAGGGGCAACAGGCATTAGGACTTCCATTTTCAGGAGAGTTCGACTTCGTGGAAACCAGCTATGTTTTTCCCACGA
>CAYODW010000039.1:0-8224 GCA_964402865.1 uncultured Desulfonema sp.
CCGGGAGCAGGGAAACGGTTTCAGAAGGTATTCTTCTTCTTGGCATATATTCAGCCGGGCTTGCCATTCCTTTCATTATTATTTCTTTTTTCATAAATTATCTTCTGGCATTTATTAAAAAGGTCTCTTTTGCCATGAAGTACGTAAACACTGCGGCAGGTATATTGCTTGTACTTGCCGGATTTTTGCTTGTTGCCAACCGGATTTGATCAAAGGCTAAAGCAGAAATTTTAAGGAGTATTAAATGAAAAAAACAAAACTGGCATGCATTATTATGCTGATCTTCTTTTTCATATCTTCGTGGATATATTCACCGGCATTATCTTCTGACAAGATAAATTGGCATAAATATAAAGAAGGGATGGAGCTTGGGAAAAATGACAGGAAAAAAGTCTTCCTCTATTTTTATACTGACTGGTGCGGATACTGCAAAGACATGGAAAAAGTTACCTTTAAAGACCGATCCGTTATTGATCTTTTAAACAGCAGTTTCATTCCTGTAAGAGTGAATGCAGATAAGGAAAAAGGAGCCGCTTCAGGCTATAACATCAGCGGTCTTCCGAGCAACTGGTTCGTTGCTGAAAACGGAGAAAGCATAAGCAATCTCCCGGGATACATTCCACCTGGCAAGCTCTTTTTTATATTAAAGTACATTCAAACGGACAGTTATAAGAGTATGACGTTTAATTCTTACTTGAAAACCTTAATTGCTTCGGGAAAAAAACAATAGCGGTGGTTCGGGATATTCGTTCGGCTTATGGAAGAGCTGTTTTTAAATATAAAAAAAATGGTAGAAAAAGCTGACCGGCCCGGCCTGCCCGCCGGAGCGGACTATGATTCGACATGCGTATTCCTTCTTCTCTTTAATAATGACGGAGATCTTAATATCCTTACAGTCCAAAAAACGGATAATGAAGGATACCCATGGCGGAACCAGGTGGCGCTTCCCGGAGGGCACGTGGACAAGGAAGATGACGGCCCGCTTGAAGCTGCCTATAGAGAACTGGAAGAAGAATTAAAAATTAAAAAAGGGCAAGTTGAGTTAATGGGATCGCTGGGACATTTTCAAACTATTAACAGGAAAGATTTGAATGTTTTTATCGGGATCTGGAAAACAAGAGAACCCGTGTGTTTTGATCCGTCCGAAATTTCAAAAGTATTTGAAATTCCGTTGAAAAAACTTTTAAGAACCCATATAGATTCCAAATTTCACGGGCGTATCCCGGATGTTCCGGAGCTTTTATACCCTTTCGAAGAGGTTGTTATATGGGGTGTTACCGCAAGGATACTCCATTATTTTATAGAGCTTGTCTATCCTATTGTTGGGCCGATTATTGAAGATGATGCTGATCCTGTAAAGATTTATGGAGTCAAGGGTTTGAGTTCTGTGAAAAACGGGCGTGATAATGTTTAATTAGTCGGATTGCCGCCGGCAGCAGGATTACAGCGCTCATTATTGCAAGAACCACCGGAACCCAGATATAGCCGTTATATTGAGGCACTTCCCGCGCAATCGATATACCTGCTATGGAGAACATGAGTATAAGAAGCATTAGAATTATTATGACAATACACGCTGTCTCAGAGTCATAGAAAGGATAGATAGCCTTTCTGAACATGGGTTTTGATTCAAGTGACATTTTTATAACCCGGCTTTTTTTGTTAAAGGAAAATAAAAGGCATTTCCTGACATTTAAATTACAATAGCATGATAAATCAAGAAGAATTAAAATATGACGACCCGGTTTCAGGAAACAGGATTTTAGTTCTTTTAATGAGCATTTGTCTTGCATTAATCATATGCGGGTGCTCCTTATCCTCCAAAAAGCTTATGATAAAGGATTCGGTTATCAAATATTCGGAAGGAACCATCATTTCTGCCGGAGCAAAAGCCCCTGTCTCTTTCGATGAATTTATGACCGATCTTAGAAAGGCGCGCTTCGTTTATATCGGGGAAATACATACTGCAAAATCCCATCATGAATTACAGCTGAAGATAATAAAGGAGCTTTACGGCTATAATCCTAATATTGCAGTCGGCATGGAGATGTTTGACCGGACTTACCAGCAGATACTTAATGAATGGACTGAAGGGAGTCTTGACCGTAACACATTCATCAACAAAACCCATTGGTATGCAAACTGGAAATATGATTTTGACCTGTACGGTGATATCTTTGAATTTTTAAAGGAAAAGAGGATCAGAATCGTGGGGTTAAATATCCCTTTTCATATTCCGCCAAAGATTGCAACAGGAGGCATTGAAAGCCTTTCCGGTGATGAAAAAAAGTATCTCCCTGAATATATCGAGTTATCAAATACTGCCCGCAAAGAATATGTTGAAGAAGTGTTTAAAATGCACAGGATAAAAGGGAGGGAAAATTTCGATAATTTTTACATGGCCCAGTCCGTCTGGGATGAAACAATGGCCGAGACAGCATTTCTTAACATGAGAAATGATGTTATGATTGTTCTTGCCGGTAACGGACATATTTTCAGATTCGGAATCCCTGATAGGGTTTTTGCCAGAATTAATCTTCCTTTCAGGAATATTTTTCTCGCGCCAGCCGGGTCGACTGCCGATATCTCTCATGTCGATTATATATGGGTGACGGCACCCCTGGAAAAACGGACTGCAAGATAATTGTACTGTTTGACACTGAGAATGTTTTTCAAATATAAATACTAATATTGAGTTAATATTGATGAATTCGTAAAAAGTCAGAATTTGCCTTTTTATGTCATTCCCGTGAATGCTGGAATCCAGTCTTTTCAAATAGTTCTGGACTCCCGTTTTCACGGGAGTGACGATTTTGAGACTTTTTACGGGACCATCAATATTATTACTGCATTTTTATAAAGAGAATAGATACACATGAAAAAACATATAGCCAGTTGCCCTTCATGCGGAAAAGAGCTTGCTTTCAGGAGGACCTGACGGAGTATAAATTTACGCTGCAGGGGTTGCGGCGCTTACTTTCAAATTGAGCATTTTGTCGATTCGATGAGCGATGTTTTTGATGATGAGCTTGCAGAGATACGCTGTGACAGGTTGTAAAAAATGGTTATATTAAGCAGCCTATTCCCTGTTTTTGCAATGATAGGGATGGGCAGGCTTCTTAAACATTTCAACCTTACGAGTGACACTTTCCTCAAAACTTCAGACCGCCTTGTTTATTTCTTTTTTTTCCCGGCGCTTCTTTTCTGGAAAATCGGCGGGGCTCAGAGATCCGCTTCCATTGACTGGAATTTCTGCATTGCAACCATCTGTTCGGTTCTGTCCGGTTATATTTTCAGCCTTGTTTATATTTTTCTTTTCAAGGTTCCTGCTTTCAAGGCCGGGACTTTTTCACAAAGCTGTTACAGGTTCAGCTCATACATAGGAATAGCAATCGTCTTGAGCGCTTCAGGAGAGGAGGGGGTAAGGCATTATGGTATCCTTATCGGTTTTGTTATTCCGGTTATAAATGTTCTTGCAGTGTCAACACTTATATGGTTTTCCGGTGAAAGTTATGATTACAGAAACAGGTGCCGTATTACAATAGGCGCAATAATTTCAAATCCTCTCATTGCCGCCTGCGTTGCAGGTGTGCTCTATTCAAGATTTATTCACAATTTTCCTCCTTTCCTGGACAACTCCCTGCGTCTGGTATCTTCGGCCGCTATTCCCCTTTCGCTTCTTTCCATCGGCGGTTCACTTACATTTAAGGCCGTAAAGGATGATTTTAAATTATCGCTTGCTGCAGCAGCCATAAAACTGATAATTTTCCCGTCAACGGGTTATCTTTTTTACAGGATATTTTCTGTAACCGGAGTTCCGTTTGGTGTCGGCATGATATTTTTCGCTCTTCCGACGTCAACGGCAATATACATTCTTTCATCCCAGCTCGGAAGTGATACAAAACTTGCATCGGCAGCGATAATGATTTCGACCATTTTATCCTTTTTCTCTCTTTCGGTTGCATTGATACTGGGGGTTCGCTGACAGGGGATGCTTAATAATTTCAGACTCACGATAGAATATGACGGTACAGCGTACAATGGCTGGCAAAGGCAGAAAGCCGGCCGTACCATACAAGGCGAAATTGAAAATGCCATCCGTGTTATGACACGGCAGAAGGTTACTCTGACAGGCGCGGGGCGGACAGATTCAGGTGTTCATGCGCTCGGTCAGGTTGCAAACTTTGTTTGTGACACGGCACTCGAACCGGGTGTTTTTATAAAGGGATTAAACAGCCTGCTCCCCTGCGATATTATCATCAGGGATTGTGTTTCCGAAAAAAAAGAATTTCATTCACGGTATGATGCTAAAAGCAAGATCTACAATTACAGGATACTGAATCGTGAGATTCCTTCAGCAATAGAAAGATATTACACCTGGTTCATCAGGAAAAAAATTGACGTTGATGAAATGCGGAAAGCAGCTTCCCACCTTGTTGGAACCCATGATTTTAAGGCCTTCGAAGGAACCGGAAGTCCGAGGAAAAGCACAATTAGGAGTATTTCAAGGGCGGAGGTATTATTAAAGAAAGATGATTTGATAATTTTTGAGATCGAAGCCGACGGTTTTTTAAGATTCATGGTTAGAAATATAGTCGGCACACTTGTCTGTGTCGGCCTTGGCAAAATAAAAGATACTGATTTCAAAGGTATTCTGGAATCGAGAGATCGGGGGAATGCCGGCATTACGGCTCCGCCTCATGGGCTTTTTCTCATCGAAGTAAAATATTGACGGGCTTTTTACGAGTCAATCATGTTTATGCCGGAATAAAGCCTGTGGATTTTTCCGGGAAATATTTTGTTGAAAAAGGTTTCGAGCATTAATGAGCAGGCCGCAAGCTTATGAATTTCAATTCCTGTCTTGATATTCATGGATTCCATCATATTCACAGTATCTTCTGTTGAAATGTTTCCGGATGCCCCCGGAACGAAAGGACAACCTCCCATGCCGGCAAGTGCGGTATCAAAATGGTTAATGCCGCATTGAAGGGCGGCAAAAACATTTGCGAGCCCTAAGCCGCGGGTGTCATGCAGGTGAATGACAACGGGCAGGTTGCATATAACAGGAATCAGATACTCAATAACATTCTTTACTGAAACAGGGTTTGCCATCCCCGCCGTATCCGATACAGCTATCATGTCTGCGCCTGATTCTGCAAATATTTTAGCTGCTTGTGTTACACGCTCAACGGATATATTCCCTTCATAAGCGCATCCGAAGGCGCATTGAATTCCTGCACGGATATTCATTCCGCGGGATTTTCCAAACCCGATCATTTTTATGGCGCCGGCGAATGCTGTTTCAAATGACATTCCCGAATTTTTTCTGCTGTGCGTATCGCTTGCCGAAATGGATATTTCAACATGTTTAATTCCGGCATTTTCTGCCCGTTGAAGCCCTTTTTCATTCAGGACTAGGCAACTGAAAACCGCGTCTTTATTTTTTGGTAGAAGATTTATCAGCTCTTCGGCATCTCCCATCTGGGGCAAGATTGCTGGATTAACGAAAGATGTTATCTGGATATTCCTTATGCCTGCGTCAAGAAGCCTTTTAATTACCTTAAGCTTTAATTCAGTCGGGATGATTTTCTGTTCAAACTGGAAGCCGTCCCTTGGTCCAACTTCAATAAGCGTTACTTTTTCAGGGAGGTTCATATTGATTCCTTGCTTTTCATGAAAATATGTGAAATTTTTCACAGTCATTTACTTTAGAATCCAATTCGTTTGCAGGTCAAGAATAAAATAGGCTAGAGACAGAAGAGCCAATTGCAAAAATCCTAAAAAGAGAAGGCAATGGATCGGGTAACGGGAAATAAATATTCATATGGATGAATCGCAAAAACTGAAAATATGTCTTTTGAGCTACAGGAGCAATCCTCATTGCGGAGGTCAGGGAGTATATCTTAAGAACTTAAGCCGCGCATTGAAAGATCTGGGACATCACGTTGAAGTTGTTTCAGGCCCGCCCGACCCTCTTCTTGATAAGGATATTCCGGTGCACCATATACCCTGCCTGGATCTATACAATGAAAAAGACCCTTTCAGAGTTCCGTCTTTAAAAGAGCTTTCGAATCCTGTAAATCTTTACGAGTGGCTGGGAGTTTCTACCATGGGTTTCCCTGAGCCGTTTACTTTTGGTCTAAGGGCATATGATTTTATGAAAGAAAGGTTTGATGATTATGACATTGTGCATGATAATCAATCTCTTTCATATGGCATATGGGCAATAAGCAGAAAAATCCCCACAATTGCCACGATACACCATCCGATTACAATAGACAGAGATATATCAATTTCCACCCTCACCTCTTTATGGAAAAAGGCAAAGCAGAAGCGATGGTATTCATTCATTGGGATGCAGAAAAGGGTTTCAAGGAAATTTTCCCGGATAATAACGGTATCGGAGTGTGCCGGCAGAGATATAAGCAGGGAGTTCGGTATTCCTCAAAACAGGTTCAGGATTGTCCCGAACGGCATTGATACCGATGTTTTTTATCCGGTTTCCGGGATCGAAAGGGAAAGAGGGAGAATTATTGTTACCAACAGTTCTGATACCCCGCTAAAAGGCCTTTATTATCTGCTTCAGGCAATTGCAGAAATATCGAAAACACATAAGGTAAGGCTATTTGTTGTAGGTACTCCAAAAAAGAACGGGGCCGTTGTCAAGCTGATAAAGACTCTCAAGATCGGACATATGGTCACCTTCACAGGAAGTATAGATAACGGAGAATATGTCGAGCAGTATGCAAGGGCTACAATCGCGGTTGTTCCGTCGGTTTACGAGGGGTTCGGCCTTCCTGCCGGTGAAGCTATGGCATGTGGTGTTCCTGTGATAAGTACTACCGGAGGCGCTCTTCCGGAAGTTGTCGGAAACGCAGGTGTGCTTGTTCCGCCAGCTGACTATCTTGCCCTGGGAGAGGCGATCAAAGACCTTATCGATAATCCGGAAAAGGCGGATGCCATCGGACGGGCGGGTTATAAAAGGGTACAGGATAACTTTACCTGGAAAAAGGCTGCTGAAAAGACAGTTGAAGCATACAGGGAGGCCATTATTGATTACGGTCGAATTTAAAAGGCTTTCTGTAAAACCCGGCTCAAGAATCCTGGACATTGGGTGTGGTGCGGGAAGACATACCTGTGAGGCTTTTCGTTTTGAAGGCGCAGTTGCCGTAGGAGCGGATTTAAGTTTTCATGATCTTTCCGAAGCAAGAGGGAAGCTTAATTTCCATGAGCAGGTCGGTGAGCACGGAGGGGGCGTATGGGCGCTTTCTGTTGCGGATGTAAACAACCTTCCTTTTAAGAAAAACGTATTTGATCTTGTCATATGTTCAGAGGTTCTTGAGCATATACCTGATCATAAAAAGGCCGTATCTGAAATAATGAGAGTTTTAAAACACGGGCAGAATCTTGTCGTCAGTGTTCCGAGATATATGCCCGAAAGGATATGCTGGGCACTTTCCAATGAATATCATAATGTCAGCAGAGGGCATATCCGCATATATAAAAAACGGGAAATTGTAAGCCTTCTTGAAAATTCAGGTGCAAAGATGTGGGCGAAACATTTTGCCCACAGCCTTCATACGCCCTACTGGTGGCTTAAATGTATTGCAGGCCCTGCAAGAAATGATATCGCCATCATAAACTTTTACCACAGAATGCTTGTCTGGGATATTATGAAAAAGCCATTAATTACCCGTTTTATTGACAGAATTTTAAATCCGTTTTTTGGAAAAAGCCTGGTCCTTTATCTTAAAAAAAATACCTGAATTATATACTGTGCTATTATTTGACATGCCGGCGCCTGACATATTCCAAAACAATTGACTTAAGGAAATGAAAAAAGTATAAGCAGGAAAAAACAATGAATACGCAATGGGCGCTATGCGTATAATTATTACCGGTAAGATTCTATTTTTTACATTAAACGATTTTCTAAAAAGGGGAAAAGGTATGAACAAAGCTGATTTAGTAGTAAAAGTTGCAGAAATAGTTGGAACAAGCAAAGAGGCTAAGGAAGTGGTCGATTGTATATTTGAAAATATGACTGCCGCTTTAAAGGGAGGAGATGAAGTCAGATTGTCCGGATTCGGCACTTTTAAAGTTAAAGAGAGAAAAGCTAGAATCGGTAGAAATCCCCAGACAGGGGTCGAAATAAAGATAGAAAAGAGAAAAACCCCAAGGTTCTCACCTGCAAAAGCTTTGAAAGATGCAATAAGCTGATATT
>CAYODW010000039.1:8324-25038 GCA_964402865.1 uncultured Desulfonema sp.
TTTTGACGGGAGAATCCTCATCAGGCGGATTCTCCCTTGTCTCACAAGGTGTTCAGCCTGTAGTAGAATCCCATCTTTTTCATGAGCTCTTCATGAGAGCCGGACTCGATTAACCTGCCTTTATTAAATACAATGATTCTGTCTGCCCTGTGGGCGGTTGTTAGTCGATGTGCAATAATAATAGATGTTCTGCCTTCCATCAGTTTTGTTAAAGCTTCTTCAATCCTGCGTTCCGTTTCGGAGTCAACGTAGGATGTCGCCTCGTCAAGCATTATTATTCCGGGATTCCTGGCAAAAGCCCTTGCTATTGAAATTAACTGGCGCTCCCCGCTTGAAATTGATTTTCCTCCTTCCGATAAAACAGTATCTATTCCGTAAGGAAGCCTTTCAATTATATGCCTGCAGTTTAAAACATCGAGGATATTTTCTACTTCTTCGTTTGATATGCCGCTTTTGCCTCTTGCGATGTTTTCGCCGACTGTTCCCGAGAACAAAAAAGAATCCTGCATTACAATTGCCATTTTTGACCGCAGAAGATCATGGGGAAATGTTTTTATGTCATTTCCGTTTATTAGAATAGCGCCGGAATCGGGTTCATAAAACCTCGTCAAAAGATTAAGAAGGGTTGTTTTACCGGTGCCTGTCGGTCCAACGACAGCTATTTTTTCCCCTGCCTCAATGATAAATGAGATGTCCCTGAGCACAGGCTCTCCCGGCACATAACTGAAAGAAACATTCCTGAATTCGACACTCTCTATTTTGTCAAGGCAGTTTCCGCAGGATAATTTTCCGGAAGATTCAGGAAGGCCTTCTTTGTTGTCAAGAATGAGAAATATTCTTTCCGCAGAAGACATTGCGTTTTGAAGGATGTTATATTTCTCCGCGATATCTCTTATCGGCCTGAAGAACATTTTCATGTAGGAGATAAATGCTACAAGAGCGCCAATAGTTACTTTTTCAGCAAGAACGCTGCTTCCGCCGTAAAATATTACAAGTGCAACCGAGACTGATCCAAGGAGTTCAATCAGAGGCATAAAGACTGCGAGAACCTGTATCTGTTTCATGCCGGCAATATAGTTTTCATGGTTTAACTTTTTAAAGCTTCCGGCATTTTCCTTTTCCTGCAAAAAAAGCTGAATGACCCTTATACCGCCTATGGTTTCAGAGATTTTTGAGTTTATTTCCGCAACTTTTATCCTGAGCGTCCTGAACGCTTCTCTTGCCCGGCCCGAAAACCGGAAAGATATAAAAAGGACGAAAGGAAGCACCGTAAAAGAAACAAGGGCAAGCTTCCAGTTGATGCCGAGAAGTACAATCATAATTCCGGCAAGCAGAAAAATATCTTTGAAAACAACTGCTATGACGGAAGTGAAAAATTCATCCATGTTCTGAACATCACTTGTAACCCTTGTTACAAGTCTTCCCGTCGGGTTATGGGAGAAAAAAGCGGCCGGAAGAGATTGTATATGTGTAAAAAGGCGCATCCTCAGATCATGCATTATCATCTGTCCGGCATACTCCATCAGCATTGTATCAAGAAAATTCAGGCAAAACCCCGCAATAACTATGGCAAGCAATACAGCCGCGGCAAGGCCGACACCCTTGAAATCCCTTTCTCTTAAAATGTAGATATCCCGCTTCTCCATTTTTGAAAGTTCTTCGATAGGTACGAGGGCAAGAGATCCATCGGTTTTAAAACGGATTCTGTTCTTTTCAAGAGTTTCCCGGACGGCAGGGTTACTTAAATCAGCCCGGTAGTATCCCGTCTTGTTTTCCTGAGCCGGCGCATTCTCATTGTGGTAAACGGAACGCGGCACAATATATCTGTCAATTGCAATCTTTGTGACATAGGGGATGGAGAGATCAAGAAGCGTGATTAATATTACAAGAACAACAGAAGAGAAAAAAAGAAGTCTGTAAGGCTTTCCAAACTGGTAAAGCTTCTTTAACAGGTTCAGATCATATTGCTTGCCCAGCTTCTCTTCTTCGTATCCGTAATCAAAGCGCATTCATTTCCTCTTCGATTTCCTGCATTTTGAATGTTTTTGCGTAATATCCGCCGAGAGCCATAAGATCCCTGTGTGTTCCGGATTCAGTGATTTTCCCCTTGTCCAGCACAATTATCTGACCGGCAAAACAAAGGGCGGAGAGGCGGTGTGACACGATAATTACCGACTTTTCGGCAGACATAGCCCTGATACTATTGATTATTGCCGAACCCGTTTCCACATCCACCTGGCTTACCGGGTCATCAAGAATGAGTATCGGCGTATCGGATAAAAAAGCCCTTGCAAGGGCGATACGCTGCTTCTGTCCCCCGGAAAGGATAATGCCTCTTTCTCCCACAATCGTATCAACTCCTTTCGGAAAAGCTTTTATTGTGCCGTAAAGAGAGGACTGTTCTATCGAGCGTTCCAGGTCCGAATTCTTTGTGTCGGTTCTTCCGAAAGTAATATTATCGCGGATTGTTCCTGAGAAAAGAAAAGGTTCCTGGGGAGTGAAAGATATTCCTGCCCTTAAATCTGCAAGCCTGACATTCCGGATATCTTCATCTTCAATCGATATTTTTCCTCCTGAAACATCATACAGTCTCGGGATAAGTCCCAGAAGAGTCGTTTTCCCGCCGCCGGGCGGCCCCGCTATTCCGGTGATTGTGCCCTTTTCAATTCGGATGTTAATACCGGTCAGTACTGGAGACGCCCCGTTATTATAAGAAAATTCCACATCTTCAAAACATATTTTACCGTCTTTCACTTTAATAAAGCTTGCATCACTTTTGTCTTGAATTTCAGGAGCGGTCTCTAAAATCATGTTTATCCTGTCAAGAGACGCTTTCCCGCGCTGTATCAGATTGGTGACCCAGCCCATTGCCATCATAGGCCATGTAATCAGGCCGAGATAACTTATGAACGCAACCAAATCACCGGGTGTAATGGTTGAATATATTGTTTGTCTTCCACCGAGATAAAGAACAATTGCAAGGCTTATATTTGAAAAAAGAAGCATCATCGGGAAAAAAGCCCCGGTGACTTTAACGAGCTTTATGTTTTTGCTTAAGTAATTTCTGGACTTTTTTCCAATAAGAATACTCTCTTCATTCTCCCTCGCGTAGGCCTTGATCACCTGGATTCCTGCAAACTGTTCGCGGACAGATTCGGTAAGTTCGGAAAAAGATTCCTGTGAAGCCCTGTATAAACGGTGCATCTTTTTGCTGAAAAAACGGGTCCCGAAAATTATTAGGGGCATGGGAATTATTGCAAATAATGTGAGGGTTGTATTTATGTAAGCCATAAAACCTATGGCGGCCGATCCAAGGATAACCGCATCTGTTAAGGCCACAATTCCCATTCCGATTGCCATCCTGACATGCTGTATGTCATTAGTGGCATGGGCCATGAGATCACCCGTTTTCGTCCTGTCGAAATATGATGAAGAAAGGGTCTGGATGTGAGAAAAAAGCCTGTTTCTTAATCCTTCTTCAACGATTCTTGAAGTGCCTATGAGATTTTTTCGCCATAAATATCTGAAAAAAGCCATTAATAAGGCAATAGCAATAATGTAAAGGGAGTATATGACAAGTTTTTTTGTATCTGCATGAAAAGCCGTAATGTCATCAACAGCCTTTTTTATTATGCGTGGAATGATGAGCTGAAGAAAATCGACTGTTATTAGACATAAAAGTCCTGTTGCTATTGCATAACGGTTTTCGGTAAAGTACGGCTTTATTAAATCAATTGATTTCAATAAAAATCTCCGTTTCGCTGAAAGCGGCGGGGCAAAGGGAAATCCCGACCGATAAGGAGCAACAAACTACTATGAAAACTTCAGTCCGTACAGAAAAAATTCAGGAAATATTACGAACGAGATATACCGATGTCAAGACCCAGCTTGAGTATAATAATCCTTTTGAGCTGCTTGTTGCAACAATCCTTTCAGCACAATGTACCGACAAACAGGTAAATAAAGTTACAGATAATCTTTTTAAGAAACTTAATACTCCTCATGATTTTGCAACGGCTCCTGTCGAAAGAATAGAGGAACTTATCAAATCTACAGGATATTTCCGAAACAAGGCAAAAAATATTCAGAACTGCTCAAGATCCATTATTGAAAATTATGAAGGAAAAGTTCCGGGGAATCTGGAAGAGCTGACAAAACTTCCGGGCGTAGGCCGAAAGACGGCAAATGTTGTTCTTGGTGCGGCATTCGGTATTCCCGGAATTGTGGTTGACACCCACGTGTCAAGAATAGCGCAGCGGTTGGATTTATCAGATAATAAGGATCCTGTTAAAATAGAATTTGATCTTATGAAAATAATACCAAAAAAAGAGTGGAATGATTTCTGTCTTCATCTTATATACTTCGGAAGGGAAATCTGCAGGGCGAGAAATCCCATGTGTAAAAGATGCCCGCTGGCCCGGTTTTGCAATTCAGTTGACAAGACAGTATAAATCATTTCTTTCTTGCGGCTATGAGTGAAGCAGGCCCTTCACCTTCCAGTCTCCTTATGCCCGTCAGGCCTGCCGTTTCTGAGAGCTGTAAAAAGATCCAGTTCAACAGCCGTAAGCAGAACACGGCTTTGCTGAAATGCTGTGGCGATACGGTGAATATCGTCAGGGGTTGATATTTTGCGTTTTGAGGGATCGTTCATATATCCTCCGTTAATTTACCTTACCTCCCGAGCGAAAATAAGCGTCCATGCATAACGATAAGTTCAGTTGGCCTGCGCTGTTTCGGGATCAACTGAAACGGTTAGGATCACTACACTCGCCGTGAAAAAGCGATTTTAAACCTTTTCTTGGGATCCCAAAATTTCACCTTGTCGGATTCGAATTTGTCAGGGTCATACGGGAAGTAATTCTTCGCGTGCCCCTTAAGCCATTCATTGTATTCATGATATTCGTGGTGATTTGAATCAGCGAGTATCTCAAGGAGTTGGTAGTAACCAGGCACTCCGCCGCAGTCTTCAGGCGGGCAGGCTCGTTCGCCGGCAACGCACAACGGGTATTTAATCCCTTCCTTCTTCAGCAGTATGCCTTCGAGGAAAACATTGTGCGACCAACCGTCACCGAAATCATAGTCGTAAATTGCGGACTTCCCAGGCTCAGTAAATACTCTGGTAATTGGAACTTTCCATCCCGGGACAACCGGATGGTCGAATCCCTCATCATCCGGAATTCCTATTTCCATTTCTTTTTTCTTGTGTGGCATTCGGATGCGGAAAGCATGCAGATGGTAATCAAGCCAGCCCATTGCGTCCTGTATTGCAACATGTAGATCCCAGAAGGAGTACTCCGAGGGAACTCGAATTACCCTCCAGATCGTCGGTTCTATTTCAGTCAATTCAATCCGGAATTGATAGACGATGTTGGTTCGTTTCCTTGTCATTATCATTTTTCCTCAATCCTAACACCCTGTACCAGCGGGCAGTTTTTTACTCCGCTGGACACGGATGCTCTGGATGTTTTATTAACTACAACCGATCATATTCTTCTGGTTCTGAATCAGGAACTTTTTTAAGTATACTTCGGAATTTTTTTAAACTTGCTCTTTTAGACCTCGCTTCAATGTATTCTTCGGTTAATAATGCGGACATTTTTTCAGCCGCGGCAGATGCTAAAAATTGATTAATGGAAATTCCTTCCTGTTTAGACAGTTGCCTAATCTGTTCATGTAGAGAGTTTGGAATCCTCAGACTTAAAGTACTCATAATATTACTCCTATCTCGGCAAGGAATTCTTTTGAGTCAAGAACTCTTAAGCCGAATTTTTCTACGTTTTTAAAATGTCGCTTATTGTACGTTATGATTGCATCACAGCCACTTGCAACCGCAACTTCTAAGACAAGGTCATCGGAGGAATCAGGCAAGAAAGGTCGCCAGAGGAAAAAAATATCCTGATGTTCTCCAACATAACAGAAAAAGTCGATGAAATCTGTGATATCTTTTTCCGCAATAGATGCAGGAAGCTTCCCCCGTCTCAACACATCTTCATATTCAATAATTAAAGGCACTGATATTGCTATCGAAAATCTTTTGCTCGGTATAAGAGAAACCAATTTGTATGAAGCTCCAAGCTGGGATTTCAAGGCCGCAAAAAGTACATTTGTAACTATAACGATTTTCATATGGTATTATATATCATACCAAGCTGTGGTGGTCAAGAATATTTTGTTTTATGCAGAACGCTCCATTTCACCAGCGCACTCCGTGTCAAACTATCAAAACCAACTCCCCCACGCAAGGCTCCCATCAAAACAATGCCTTGCTCTTGGCATCTGGTGGAAATGGTTGTTATACGGCTGTTTACATTTCAACATCTTACCTCAATCCCCCAAATCTCAACGCCTCTTCCAAATACCTCATAATCATCGGATGGGGCTTCTCTGCGATTGAATTCACTTGCGGCAGAAACAGACTCGCCATAAAGAAACGCTGCCCCTCTAACTCGATCACTCTTACCGCTCCCTCTTCATTTCGTCCCACGACTTTGAGCTTGCCTTGATTGATCTGCTCCTGATATTCCGGATTCAAACTGTAGTTACAACTATACCTTTCTACAGCTTCCCCTTTGCCATACACTTGATACGCAAACGTACCCGCCTGAATTTCTATCCGTTCGCTTGTTCCCACAAGTGAACAACTCAACTGACTGATTAACAGCCTTGAAGCTTCCGGGTTGCTTTCTTGGTGATCTGCATCTTCAATCCCCAGTTGATTGCGAGCATACTCTAACAGAGTATGTTGAAATCCACCTCACGTACCAAGGAATGGGTAATCCTGCTCACGAGCAAAGCGAATAGCTTTGAGTGCCCCTTCCATACTTTGATAAGGACTACCTGGGGAACACCATAAAGCATCATATTGCTCAAGGGTTGCCGGTTGTTTTTCAAGTGCTTTCGTTGGCAACCACTGCACATCGACAGAAATCCTAACTGCATATCCAGCATGACTGATGGCTTCATTCGTTGCGATGTGTGAACGATATTTAGGATTGAAATCGCCGATGATACCTATTTTTACATTTTGTTTCATTTCATCCCAGTTTGAAATGGTTCAAATTTGATTGTATTTTTGCCGTACGGTCGGGTTCAGCCACACGCGGAGCGAAGCGTGTCGGCTGCAACTCGGTGTTGGGCGGTACTTGCGCCTTGATATCTCCAACAGTAGCAAGTGTTTGCACACTATGGAGTCGTCTCCAACTTGGGGCGATCAGTGGACTTTTCGAGTTGAATCTCCCACAACCGTATCTGAAGCTCTACCTCCTCGGCTGTCCACACGTGTTTGACGTTTGCGGCATGCCGTCTGACATCTACCCATGTACGGTTAATGACGTTTGGCCACTTATCTGAATCCTCGGAGTGCGGTTCACCCATGTGCCAGTACTTGCGCTGTTCGAAGTAGAAATACTTGCGGCGAGATTTACCGAAACGCTCGATGAGCTGTGCAAGTTCTTTCGCCTCATCATCGGGGAGGCATTCCGGTCTATTGCCTGAGATTTCCAGCATGCACAACAACTGCGTCTCAGCGTCCGGTACGAGCTCGACCAAGTTGTCGTCCCAGTGCATCGGGTCCGGAACCCGCGGAACGTAAAGTCTATCGAGCTCTGGAAACGACCGACTGCCGTCAGCTTCAATGGTGACGCTACTCTCGCCGATACTGATCACCCACGCTCCATGTCGGTAACCTTTGCGCTCGTAAGTCATCGAGCCTCCGAGTCGTTCAACAACGGATCGAATCAATCCATACGCACGATTTGACATATCGATTCCTGTCTGGTCAGCGTTTCGGCGAACCAGGCGTTTCAGCCACTCATCTCACGACA
Source organism: uncultured Desulfonema sp. (assembly GCA_964402865.1). GTDB lineage: Bacteria > Desulfobacterota > Desulfobacteria > Desulfobacterales > RPRI01 > RPRI01. Next base: position 16,148 of record CAYODW010000039.1, read on the forward strand.
TTCAGCCCAACGCCCACAATGAGGGGCTTTTTAATACGGAGTCAGAAATGAGCGTAGTTTTAAAAAGTCCCGCTCAATTGTGATGTTGTTTGGTATCACCTTTCAATCACCTTGATCTCCTTTAATTGGAAACTCCCCTGATGTAAATTTTGTCCATTGTTTTAATGATTCCATGGGAACGTAATAATCTTCTTTATCATAGCGAATATAAAGATTTTTACTCGAAACGATCCCGCATAGGGACAAATACCAGTCACCAAATCCAACACCCGTATAATGGTGACTAAAAGGGGCTTCACATGAAAGATCTAGTATAGGGACTGCGATATTTCCATCGAGTACGAATTTTTCTTTTGTACCGCTTCCACCATTGAGTGACCAAGAACACAGCCTTTTATCTCCTTGAAAGAGCCCGTTCTTATCCAAGCTTATAGAGCTAGTTTTATCCGAAGTACCGACTCTAATAAAAACAACAGGAATAATCTCGTCTTGTATTTTCATCTTGTCCAGATAGAAGCAGAATCTTGAATCTTCGGCTGCGGCAAAAGGTGACAGACAAAATTGAAATAAAACCGCTGTAATTACAATTTTTTGAATTGCAATCATTGAACTCTAAACTCCACTATCTCAAACACACGACGTGCAATATAGGGGACGCTCACCAATATATAAATACAATAATAACCTGTTCAAATTACTGTGTAATGTTTCAATAAATAACCGGATTTCCGGGTCAGGTCAAAGTAATTGCTTTCCTATTCTGTCAAAAACTTATATTAATAAATATGTATCCGAACGAATACGGGATATATAATATCGAATTTTTTTAAAGGAGGCGGGAAATTGTTTTTCAAACTGGCTATATCGGCTGTGCTGTTGTATGGCATTTACTGCGGTTTTCTTTTTTTCATTCAGAGGCATGTTCTTTTCCCGCGTTATATGATAGAGTCACCTCCTCAGCGGGAGGATAAACTTTCGGGCAATGAAAAAGATTTTATCGAGACAGGTTCGGGGAAAATTGAGGTCTGGTATATGCCGCCTGTTTCAGGTTCAGAAGGCAAAGCAGCGCCTGCGGTTATGTTTGCCCACGGTAACGGTGAATTAATAGATTTCTGGCCGGATGAATTAAGGTTTTTTACTCAATTCGGCGTGGGCGTGCTTCTTGTTGAATATCCGGGGTATGGGCGTTCGGAAGGGGCTCCATCTCAGCGCAGTATTACGGATGCATTTGTCTGCGCGTATGATTTTCTTGTTGCAAAAAAGAGTGTAGATTCCTCCAGGATTATTTTTGTCGGGCGTTCTATCGGGAGCGGAGCGGTTTGCGCTCTTGCCGAAAAACGTTCTCCGGCTGCGATCATACTTATGTCAGCATTTACAAGCATTCGTTCTTTTTCGTCAAAATATCTGGTCCCGGGTTTATTGATGCGCGATCCGTTTGATAATCTTAAGGTAATTTCCTCGTATGATGGGCCTGTTCTTGTTATCCATGGCAAAAACGATGAAATCATACCATTCGCTCATGGAGTTGCTCTTTCAAAAGCAGCACGAAAAGCTACAATGGTTGCTTATGATTGCGGGCATAATGATTGCCCACCCGATCAGAATCTTTTCCGGGAAGATATAAAGATATTTTTGATAAAACAGGGCATTATATGATAAAATCATAAGGCGTGTGGAATAAAGGGTAATGAGAAGGATTCGAGGATTCAAGGGGTCAAGGATTCGGGTGGTTCAAACAGCCCGAGGCGGAACTTGTGACACTTGTCTACGACGATTTGACAATCTTTCCCCATTATCTTATATTCCACTATAAAAATAAATTGTTATCAGAAGTAATTGCAATAGTACTTAAAAGAGAAGAATCTGTCATTCCCACTAAAGAGGGAATCCAGTTTTTTCAATATGTTGTAAAAAATTTATAGATTCCCGTTTGCACGGGAATGACGACTTTTGCAATTGGCTCCATTATCTTTTTATAAAATTTATAAGGGGAAAATCATGAAAGTGCTTGTAAGTGATAATCTGGATTCTAGCGGTGTCAAGATGTTTCAGGATGAAGATGGAATTGAAGTTGATGTTAAATCCGGTTTATCGCCTGAAGAGCAGAAAAGCATTATCGGGGAGTATGATGCTCTTGTAATAAGAAGCGCGACAAAGGTGACCCCGGAACTCCTGGATGCCGCAAAGCGCCTTAAGGTCGTCGGGCGTGCCGGGATAGGTCTTGATAATGTCGATATACCTGCGGCTACCAAGCACGGAGTGATTGTAATGAATACTCCCGGAGGAAATGTTATTACTACCGCTGAGCATGCTATAGCCATGATGATGTCTCTGACAAGAAATATTCCCTGGGGGACCGCTACCCTTAAGGCAGGAAAGTGGGAAAAGAAAAACCTTGAAGGGCGCGAGCTGTATAATAAAATTCTGGGAGTTGTCGGTTTCGGGAAGATTGGCTCGATAGTTGCTGACCGTGCGCGCGGCCTTAAGATGCAGGTTATTATCTATGACCCCTATGTAACTCCCGAGCGAATAGAAAAAGCAGGATATTCAAGCGTTACGCTCGATGAATTATACCGAAGATCCGATTACATTACCGTCCATGTGCCAAAGCTAAAAGATACAATTGGTTTACTTAACAAGGATGCTTTTGACAAAATGAAAAAAGGTGTCATGATAATCAACTGCGCCCGTGGCGGAATTGTTAATGAGGCCGACCTGTATGATGCCCTCAAATCGGGTAAAGTAGCGGGGGCCGCGCTTGATGTTTTTGAGAAAGAGCCGCCGGGAAACTCTCCTCTCTTTGAGCTGGACAAGGTAATTTGCACACCCCATCTTGGAGCTTCAACTCAGGAAGCACAGGCTAATGTTGCCACCGCAGTTGCAGGCCAGATCATTGAATATTTAAAGAGCGGAACTATTGTAAATGCAGTTAATGTCCCTTCGGTTACCGGTGAACTTCTGAAAAAAATCGGCCCTTTTTTATCGCTTGCAGACAAAATGGGTAGCCTTCTGACTCAACTTTCAACCGGTCCAATCAAAGAGATTGTTATCGAGTACACGGGTGATTTCGATGGACTTGATATGACGCCGGTTTCAACGGCTTTATTAAGAGGCCTCCTTATACATGTAGTTAAAGATGACGTCAATTTTGTTAACGCCAACTTAATCGCAAAGGAAAGAGGAATAAAAGTAATAGAGACTACAAGCGAGGAATCAGAAGATTTTATAAATCTTATTACTGTCAAGGGTATTACTGCTGATAAGACAACAACAGTTGCGGGGACGATTTTCGGGAAAAAGGATCAAAGAATTGTAAGAATAAATAATTTCAGGCTCGAGATGCATCCAAGCGGACATCTTGCCCTTATTCACAATCTTGATAAACCGGGTGCTATAGGCAGCATCGGTACAACTCTCGGCAAAAATAATATCAATATAGGCAGGATGCAGGTAGGACAGGAAGAAGAGGGTGAAAGAAATATTATTTTGCTTAAGACCGATTCGCCGATACCGGAACCTGTTGTTGAAGAATTGAAAGCGCTTCCCATGGTAAAAAGTGTTATACCTCTTGAGCTGTGATAAAAAGTGAATAGTAGATAGTGAATAGTGAATCTTGGAAGATAGAGGTCTGTGATCATGGGGCAGAGAGCAGAAAATAGAATTTCGAATTTAGAATATCGAGTTTAGAAACAAACGATATACGATATTCGACGTACGATGTCCGAAAAATGAGGTGCGAGGCGTAAGGAGGAGTAGGCTATTAGCTAACAGCCTAAACACCCGAACAGTTAATTATAAAGGAGAATTAATATGCCGGAAGAAAAAAAAGATTTTATAATAAAAGACCGGAGAATTTTTTCTCAAGAGAATCTGGATAAAACCGAAAAAGCGGAAGATAAAACAGAAGATAAAATTGAGGGAAAAAAAGCTGACGCACCAGAAGCAGCAAAAGAGCCAAAAAAAGAGCATGCTCCGAATGATAAGGAAACGGAAAGCTGTTTGCCGGAAATAAATTTTCCAACCTTTATCATGTCTCTGAATGCTTCCGCACTATTTAATCTCGGTATTCTTGAAAACCCTGCTACGGGTAAAAAAGAGAAAAATCCTGCTCTTGCCAAGCAGACTATTGATATACTGTGTATGCTTGAAGAAAAAACGCGCGGAAATTTATCTAAAGATGAAGATGTTATGCTCAAAAATATTCTTTATGATTTAAGAATAATATATGTGAAGGAAGTGAAGTGAAGGAGGGATACATGTGGATAAACAAATTCGTTAATCTGATTTTACGCCGCAAAACCTTTTTTGCCGTCATATTTATTGCGACGGCTATAGTTGCAGTTTCATGCTTCAATTCTGTTTCCGATGACAAGACAAAAAAAAGTGACACAGACAAAGTCAAGGGAATCTCAACAGCCACCGTTGACGAAAAAAAATTCGAAGCAACACGGTTTGTACCTGAAAGCTTCAGCACACTTGCCGAAATGGTGGGTCCAGCTGTTGTAAATATCCGGACTGTTAAAACTGCAAAATCGGGCAATATTTTTCGCAATTTTGATAAAGGACCATTTGGAGAAGATGATCCAATGAACGATTTTTTCAATAAATTCTTCAACCAGGGTCCGCAAAGACAATTCAAACAGCGGAGCCTTGGTTCGGGATTCATTATTGAAAAAGATGGTTATATCGTAACGAATAATCATGTTGTAGAAAACGCCGATAAGATAAAGGTTATATTAAAAGACCAGAAAGAATTTGACGCGGAAATTGTGGGTCGTGATGAAAAAACGGATCTTGCCCTTATTAAAATAAATTCGGGAAATAGTCTTCCTGTTGTCAAAATAGGAGATTCGGATGCTTTAAAAGTCGGCCAGTGGGTACTTGCGATAGGCAGCCCTTTCGGGTTGGAACAGACAATAACCGCCGGTATTGTCAGCGCTAAAGGGCGGGTGATAGGTTCAGGCCCTTATGATGATTTTATACAGACCGATGCTTCAATAAACCCTGGAAACAGCGGCGGTCCTCTCGTAAATATGAACGGTGAAGTCGTTGGAATAAATACAATCATAATTGCCGGCGGACAGGGAATCGGTTTTGCGATCCCAATAAACCTCGGCAAAGGAATAGTTGACCAGCTGAAAAAACATGGTGACGTTACAAGGGGGTGGCTTGGTGTAACAATTCAGGATGTTCCGTCTGACCTTGCCGAGTATCTGGGAATTAAAGATGGTAAGGGTGTTCTTGTTTCAGATGTCATAGAGGGAGATCCTGCAGATAAGGCCGGGATAAAACCCAGGGACATTATAACTGAAATTAATGGTGAAAAAGTTGAATCGAGCAGATCTCTGTTGAAAATAGTTGCAGGTATCGGAGTGGGAGATATTGCCAAAATTAAAGTGTTAAGAGACGGCAAGGAAAAAACATTCAATGTTGAAATAGCAAAGAGGATGGATGAAAAGATAGCTTCCACAAATGATTCAATCAAGGGAAGTTCGGATGAAATAGGAATCAGGGTTGCGAATATAACACCGGAGATGGCCCGCCGTTTCAATATTACTGAAACTGCTGGTGTTATCGTAGTAGATGTCGATCCTGATGGGGATGCTGCCGATGCAGGAATAGTTCAGGGTGATATAATAAAAGAGATAAACCGCCAGCCCGTTAAGTCTTTGAAAGATTATACTGAAGCGCTAGGCAAAATCAAAAAAGGCGAGTCCTTTAAAATATTTATATGGAGGGACAAGGTCGGATTTGTAATAGTAAAGCTTACTAAATGATTAACGATAACCTTACTGTTTGTTAATAAAGCATATTTATTTGGAAATAGAATCACCAGCGAAAATAAATCTGTTCCTGCATATTTTGGGAAAAAGGCCTGATGGATATCATGAGCTTTCGTCTCTTATGTGTTGTGTAACTCTATACGATATTTTGTTAATTGATACGGGCTTTAAAAATATATCGGTCTCCTGTACCGATCCGGAAATTCCAACTGACGAAAAGAACCATGCTTACAGGGCTGCCGATCTTTTTTTAAAAAAACTCGATAAAAAAGATGGGGTTAGAATACATATCAATAAAAACATACCGGCAGGGGCAGGGCTTGGAGGTGGAAGCAGCAATGCCGCTGCTGTTTTATCGGGATTAAACAAATTATTCGGCAATCCATTTACTTTAAGTGAAATTATGAAAATGGGACTTGAGATAGGGGCTGATGTTCCATTTTTTTTATTTAAAAAACCTGCACTGGCGACAGGAATAGGCGATAATCTGGAAGAATATCCTGTGAAAATACCTTATAAGATACTTATTATATACCCGGGATTTGGTGTTTCAACTAAAGATGTATATAATAATCTGAATTTGAGATTGACAAATTGCAAAAAAAAACTTAAAAGTAGCCCCTTTGAACGGGAATTTGATCCGGAGCTTCTTTGCAATGATCTCGAATCCGTCACCGCTTCAAGGCATCCTGAAATTAATGAAGTAAAAGAGGCTTTATTTATAATGGGAGCAAAAGGGGCTCTTATGTCGGGAAGCGGGTCGTCCGTATTCGGTCTTTTTCCAGATTATGACAGCGCGATAAACGTGGGGAATGTTCTTTCACAAAACCGCGGTTGGCGGATTTTTGTTGTTGATGCGATGTGTTGAGAAAAGGCGTAAAGCGATAGGCGTGAGGCGAAAGGTTATAGGCTGATAGTCTTCATATTTCAGACTATTCACTAACGACTGTTCACAATTCACTGTTATAATTAACACCTGACACTGGGGCGTCGTCAAGCGGTAAGACACAGGATTTTGGTTCCTGCATCCGGAGGTTCGAATCCTCCCGCCCCAACCATGATTAGAATCATACTAATTAATATGCGTGGACAAAATGAGTGATTATGTAATTTTTTCGGGAAACTCAAATCCCGGGCTATCAAGTAAAATCTGTAATTATCTTCAAATGCCGCTGGGTGGGGCCAAGGTCAAGACTTTCAGCGATGGTGAGATACAGATTGAAATCAATGAGAACGTCAGATCAAAGGATGTTTTTATTATACAATCAACCTGTTCTCCAGTAAATGATAACCTTGTTGAGTTGCTGCTTATGATTGACGCTTTCAAACGCTCTTCAACAAGAAGAATAACCGCTGTTATACCTTATTACGGCTATTCCCGGCAGGACAAGAAAGTGGCGCCCCGTGTTCCTATAAGCGCAAAACTGGTTGCAGACCTTCTAACCATTGCCGGAACAAGCAGGGTTATTACAATGGATTTGCATGCCGGGCAGATTCAGGGATTTTTCAATATTCCCGTCGATAATCTGTTTGCCGCCCCTGTTCTGATTGAGTATATAATGTCGAGTTTCAGGGATAATCTTGTGATAATTTCTCCGGATGCGGGAGGAGCAGAACGAGCAAGGGCTTATGCAAAACGTTTAAACTGTGATCTGGCTATAATTGATAAGCGCAGAGAGGCTCCCAACAAGGCAAAGGCGATGTCGGTCATTGGTGATGTCCGTGGAAAGATAGCTGTAATACTTGATGACATGGTTGATACGGCAGGCACTCTTACGGAGGCATCGAGCGCTTTAGTTGAAAATGGAGCAAAAGAGGTTCACGCATGCTGCTCCCATGCGGTTTTGTCCGGCGCTGCAATACAGAGAATTAAGGATTCAGCTTTAAAAAGTATGGTTATTACTGATACAATTCCTTTGAGTAAAGAGGCGTCTGAATGTGATAAATTCAAGGTATTATCAATATCGAAACTGGTCGGGGAGGCAATAATCCGCAGCTACAGAGGCGATTCGGTTACCTCTCTGTTTGTATAGTCAATTAATATTGAAGTTTTTATAATACGTATATCAAGGAGGAAAAACTCTTGGAGTCAATACAACTTAAAGCAAAAGTCAGAAAATCTGTCGGCAACAGTCCGTCCAGAGTATTGCGAAGGGAAGGAGAAGTCCCGGCAGTTATATATGGCCCTGGAAAGGAGTCGGTTTTACTGTCGGTTTCCATTAAGGATCTAGAGAACATATTAAAAAAGACAAATGTTGGGCAGGCTATTTTAAGCCTTGAGATTCAAAACGGAGGTGTTTCTACCCGAACCGCTATGATCAAGGAATTGCAAACCCATCCTGTTTCACGTAAGTATCTGCACGTTGATTTCTATGAAATTGCCATGGACAGAAAAATTAAGGTAAAAGTTCCTGTTGTGACTCAAGGGATTGCAAAAGGAGTTGATTTCGGCGGTATGCTCCAGGTGATAAGCAGGGAAATTGAAGTATTATGTCTGCCTTTGAGAATACCGAAATCAATCGAGATTGATATAACTGAACTTAACGTCGGCGATGCTCTCCATGTCCGTGACATAGTGCTTCCGGAAGGGGTCGAAATTCCTGCCGATGTCAATTATACTATAGTTACTGTCCTTGCAACAAAGGCTGAAGAGAAGGTTTCCGAAGAAGAGGTTGAGGAAGAAGCCGCCGCTCCGGCCAAGGAAGAAGCGAAAGCCGGCGGAAAAGAATGATGAATTTGCCGGAAAAATAATAATTATATGTCAGGAAAAAATATCCGGCTTGTTGCCGGATTGGGAAATCCGGGGGATTCCTATGCCAAGACCCGTCATAATATAGGGTTTATGGTTGTAGATGCTCTTTCCGGTGAATTTTCGATTCCGGTTGAGAAAAAAAAGTTCGATGCTTCATATGGCCGCGGTGTAATTGAAGGCATTGAGGTTATTCTGGTTAAACCAATGGCTTTTATGAACCGGAGCGGTCCCCCGATTCAAAGCTTATCCGGTTATTACAAAATATCATGTGATAACATGCTGATCATTTATGATGATGTGGATCTTTCATTCGGAAGATTGAAAATAAATGAGAAAGGCGGGTCCGGCGGTCACAA
>CAYODW010000040.1:0-23122 GCA_964402865.1 uncultured Desulfonema sp.
AATATTAATATTAAAATGTAAATGTCTGTTTAAGGATTATCGTACGCTATAAAATTAACCAGATAGGTGCGCTATCAACTCATTCACCTCCTCAACCGAAGAAACAGGCTTTACCTTAAATTGAACATATGGAACGTATTGTTCTGTCATCTTCATCACTTCAACATTGGTGCCTTCAACAATACAATATCCTCCACCTTCGGAAGTAAATGCTCCCCACTCTTTTAGCACACCTTTTTTCATATCCTGCTTTATCATAGCCATGAATAAAAACCATGATCCCCCACGTTCCTTGGCATCAACAGGAACCCTTGACTCATCTAACGTCCAATAAAAATGATATTTTGCCATGACACTCCTCCTCTTTCTAAATTTTAAAAATCACTATCATTATAATATTATGCCGAGTATCGTAAAAAGTAAGCCTCCATAGAAGAATGGTAAATTCCATGGAGGCTAAAATATCGGCACCTTCTGATAAATCATCATAACAATGAACTCCAGCAGGTAAAGGGTTAAATTGATGGGTTTATCGAGCTGAAAAGAGATGCAACGCAAGATTTACTGAGCTGAAAAGAAAATTAACGTTTCCCACCTAAAAGGGTAAAGACGATGTCATTGCCTGACCCGAGTTTTAAGTTGAAATATTTATAAAAAAGCATAACCATTTTTGATTCCAGGTTATTATAAACCAATAAATACTGAAATACCATATACCAAAAGATATATTTTTCGATATTTATAAATACACGAAAGTCCATCTGTTCGGTCCGTATAAACTGCCATTGATTTTTGCCTGAAGTCATGCATTTTCTTCAATTTCTGCTCACCCTCGATCGTCAAGCGATAATTAGAGGAATTGCTGAAAGGGGCGAAGGATTCGATGTCGTCAGTTTTCCGAGAGAACCAACCAGGAAAACCGAGGGTAGAAAAGAGCTTGCGGAGTGTCTTTCGTCCTTCTGAGGTTGATACTCCCAGTTCGGCTGCGATCTCAGTGTAGTTCGGAGCCTGACCGGTGGCGATCATTCGCTCGATGATGATGTGAAACGTCTTGGTCAACAGGAGTGGTTTAGGCATACTTGCACCTCCATTAATAAACAAGACTCTTCTCCCAATTAGTTGGGAGAAAGGGTTCAAGGATTCGAAGATTCAATCCACCAAACTGTGTGGCGGGAACCCTCGAATCCTATAGGATCACCAACTAATTTGGAGATGATCCATAAACAATGTTTTACAATGGCACCGGTGTGTGGAGGAAGTATGATAATCCTCCTCAGAAGCTGAAAAAACCGCTGTTCTTCGTTGTTTTATACGCAAAGTACCCTTACACTTTGGGCAGATCAGGGGACCGACCTCGCAGATCTTTTGATTCTGGCGTGGTCCGGATTAGGGCTTTTTTACGACGCCTATGATGATTTCTCCAGTCATTTCACCTTTTTTAACAGGATGTTGGTCTTGTCCCGTTGCCTGAGGTACTTTGACGGAAACATACCGGTAAATCTCATCAAGCGTGATAACTCCGTCATCATCAAAGTCTGCTTTGCCGCGAAGTCCTTCCAACATGTAATAGGTGAAGACCCCATGTTTGAGTTCATCTTTTTCGGCGCTCACCTGATTTGCATCACTGGCGGCAATAATCATTCTGCCCTTACCTTGAGAAAGCCTGTCCAAAAAAGTGCCGGAAACATTTGCCCTCATTCCTGATATGAGAATAGTTCTTCCGCCGCTTGCTCCGCTATAACACGTATCGGTCAGGAAGACTAATTTTTCAGAACTGATACGTTGAAATATCCGGGATATTTCTCCCATAGGCATTGCGGATGCATATAAATCTGATGGATCGGCATTGTGAGGAAGAATATACTTTTCGAGCCCGTCTCCATCTAAGCTGGAGTCGTCTTTCTCGGTAGCCCCATGTCCAGCAAGATAAACTATTACCATATCCTCTTTGCCCGCTTTTCTTCGCAGCTTCGTCCCCAAAGTACTCCGAATGTTATCCAGAGTTGCGTCTTCGTCAAGTAGGAGCCAAATATGATCTTGCGGCACCTGGTTCACTTCAATCATATAACGATAAATTTCTCTTGCGTCATTTACGGCATATTTCAAGAAGGGAAGATTACGATACTTATTGATTCCAATAATAACTGCCCAAATTTCACCCTTTTTTTTAGTCATATGAATGGTGATGTTTTTTTCGGCAATCAACCCTTCCTTTTCCTGCGCAAGAATAGTAATTTTATTTTCACCTTCCCGCAGGAGAATTCTCTCGGAAAATTCTATTCTTTTAATCTCTTTTCGGGCAATATTAATTCCACGTTGATCTTTTAATTGCGCTGTCTCACCGTTTAACAGAATCTCAAACTTTTCAATTCCTTTTTCATGTTCGGCTACTCCTGAAAGAATGATGTATTCGGAATCCACCATAGTTCTGTCTTTTGGGGTTGCAATAGCAATTACAGGAATATTTTTAGGTTGTTTCGTTCTTTCCATTTCCAGAGTCTCCAAACGGGCAAAAACTTCTGCTTCCCTCTTTTGTTGTTCAGCCAGTTGTAAAGACATCCGTGTTTTCATTTCCTCCACGTCACGCAATGCTTGTAAAGCTTTTTGAAGCCGCTCGTTCAGCTCGTTGATCTTTTTTTCTTTTTCATCATCCTTTATATTTGAGATATCTTTTTGTGGTGGCACAGATAGTTTTTTTTCTTCTTGAGGTTTCGGGCTGATTATTTGAATCTGTTTTCCTTGATCAGAGCCTTGATCTGATTGAGATTCTTTATTCTTCTCAGCAATAACAATGGATCCAGAGTCTGTAAAACTTGTTTTCAACTCCTCTGGTTCTGAAAGTTCTTCTAACTGAATATCTGCAATCGCTTTTTCAGCCTCAGCCAATTCTATTTTTGCCTTCTGTTCAGCCAAGAATATTTCTTTGCGCCATTCGAATCTCGCCACAATATCTTTTAGAGCTGCATTTTGAGGATCTCTTTGACTCGCTTCTTCAAAAAATTTAGCTATAAGAATGAGGTCATTCGTTTTCCATACAATAATATCGACTACAAAATGTCCGACATCATCACGGTAATACTCCGGATTAGTGGGTCCGCCATACATGTCTCTTCTAGAGCCTGGATAAGTCAGATAAAGGTGTCCCTCGTTGAGAACGGTGGATACTTCGGGTCCGTAATACGTTGCTGAGTAATTATTTATTCCCCCTTCCCGGATTAAAAGGGAGCCTTGAGGCTTTTTGATATAAATTTTATTACCAGATGAAGGCCATACATTGATCTCTCCTTCGGCTAAAATAGTAACATAATCTCCTTTTTTCACTTTCACACCTGTATCGACCATTTCAACATTTCCAGCCCATACAACAACAGATTTATATTCTTTAATGATATCAGGCATCGGTTCGGTAATTTTAATTACAGGGGCAACGCAACCACATAGGCTAATCAGGCAATGAAGCAGAAATACAAGGACGAGAAGATGGACTATTTTGGGAAGGATAGAATTCTTGGGCATGATGAATTTCCTTTCCGTTTTTAGCTTAGCGGCCTAAAATGGCGTGGTGACATCAAGCAAGAAATAAAACGCAGTTTATTAACACTTAACCTTACTCAAATAGATAGTCAAGTGGGAACTTTCCGCTGGAAAGTATACCATCGGATACTTTTTACCACTTGATATCTTATCTGTCCGTGAAAATATCCAAATACTTGCTTACAGGAAGGAGCCCAGGCTCTCGCTCAGCATAAAAATCTCCCGCGGCTTGAGAAAACCTTTGCTCTCAAAAAGTGTAAAACTCTCTGATTTTGCTATAATAGTTGACAATAAACTTAAATCATTATAACCAAAGCGCTTAGGTATTGTCAGAGATTAAGAATCCAGAAACCATTCAACACAGACTTCCTGGCTGCTTTTTCTTAAATACCTTGACGGTCTGGAGCAAGACCACGCCGATGTGGACGCCTTGGAAGGCTGGAAGAGATCGGCAAGGTGTTTTTCGGTTTCCAGAAGTATCTTTATCAGAAACAGGCAGCCGCATGAGGCGTGGCAATAATTCGGCCTTAGTGAAGATATTACCGTGAATTACGTAACCGGCACTTATATTCATTCCGGAGTTTGAGGTAAGCCATCCATGAATTATTTTTTCGGATTTATAATATACACTTTAATTTCTCTCGCTATAACTTCATTTGTGCCGCTCCTTATACGTTATGCGATTTGGAGGGAACCTATAAAAAATAAGCGGATTGCAGTTATGATTACAGTTCCTTCTTTCTTTATCGGGGGGATTCTTGGAGGGTTGCTGAATAAGGTGAGTGGTTTTCTTTGGTCGGCGGTCGGGTCAGCGGTAATATCGTATGGGATTTTACGTGCTGGAATAGAAATTCCAGGAATAAGTGGAATCGCTGACGCCCCTGAAGTCGGCAAAAACGATGAATTTATTAAATTATTGAAATCAACTGTGAATGAAAAAAGACTTGAGATAATTCCTAACGAGGATTTGATTGAAATCTGTAAACGAGCACGGTTAGTAAATGCTCAGAGCAAGAAGCCAGATAATGATTTTATAATGGCTGTCAAAAAGTTATCGGAGGAAATTACAAATAGAGGATTATATTAGGAGCATGAGTCTTGAATTTTATGCGACTGAATATTTTATAATCAAAAAAGAAGGCTCTTCTCATATCAATTTTCATCCACTGCAATTTCGACCCTCCGATTAAGTTGTTTATTGGCCGGGTTGTTATCGGGAACCAAAGGCATGGTTCTGCCGTAACCATAGATTTTAATCGTCGATTCAGGTATTGAAAACCGTCCAACAAGGTACGATTTAACCGCCTGGGCGCGGTTTAAACTCAGATTCAGATTATAGTCATCGTTCCCATCGGAATCAGTATGCCCCTTGATCAAAATTGCTTTCTCCTTCAGTTTTTCGGAAGTCAGCGCCTTTCCAAGTTTATTAAGCAGGTCATAAGAATCCGGTCTTATGTTAAAGGAATTTACATCAAATTCGATTTTCAGGTTAACAGACTGTGCCGGCGCATCATCTGTAACTGTGATTTCCTGTTGTATGATCTGATTGTTTTCCCGTCCGACAATTTTGATAGATCGGGTCTTGATTTCTCCCAGGCTGCGGGTTTTTATTTTAGGAATATCAGCGGTAAGGGATTTAATTATACCCTGCTCGGTGGTCTGAAAATTTAATTCACTTTTCTCCTGAGCAAAAGCATACTGAACCATGCAAATTATCAAAGCAACGGCCATCAAGCATTTTTTCATTTTTAACCTCATTTTATATATTAAAACATATTATTAAACCATTTTAACCAACCCATCTAAACCCTCTTTTCAAAGTCCCTTAGCGCCGGAACCAGACAGGCCGCCTTTCAAAACAGGCATTTCCGCCAATACCTGCGGAGAGACCATTTGAGGCGTTTGCGGCCCCGCCTGCTTGTGGCGGAGTTCCTCCACTATCGGGAGCACATAATCAAAAACTTCCTTAAGTGACACCCATCCGTCGCGGTTTGCATCTGAATCAGGTTTCAGGGCGTTCAAAAGGGAATAAGTGAAGAGCCCGTGCTTGGCAGGCTCATATTCCTGGGATTCCTCGTCACCCTTTGATGCAACGATCAAAGCAAACTGCGAGGCGGCAGAGCGCTTCATGAGTGAATGCGCCTCGAATTTTCCTTCGATGCTGCGCGCCTGGCAGGTATCGACTATCAGCACACGGCGTCCCGCCGCATCACGCAAGGCGTCGAAGAAAGCCGTCCAGGGAATCAGAGAAGTGACTTTTTCACCCTTTTGAGCATTGGTTATATCCTTGGCTATGACATCACGCGGCACGAAGTAATAATTGCCGGCTGCGTCACTGATACCATGAGAGGCAAGGAAAATCACCACCGTATCATTTGGTCCGGCCTGCTCCACGAACTTTAACGCTGATATTATGGTTTGCTGGTCAGGCTTATCAGCGCTGTTGTCGGATATAGTATGAACCAAAATCTTGGAATAATTTTCAGTCGAGCGTATTTTCCATGCCTGACTGAATTCCTCGGCATCCTGCGCGGCGTAGTCAAGATGGTTCCGTTTCGGGAGGGCTGGAAACACATTGACCCCTACTGCGAGCATATAGAGATTACCTTTTACAGGCGTGGGACGCACATCTCCGGACAAGCCGACATATGTCTCGGCGATCCCCATCGAGACACCGTTGAATGCCTCAACCCGGATTACATTGTCACGGGCCGGCAGGTCGAGCTGGAAAGTACGGCGGAAGCTGCCGGCTTCATCATTTGAAAGTCTGCGCTCCCGCGCCGGAGTGACCGGGATTTGGTTGAGAAAAACGCTGTAGTCCCTTATAGGAAGAGTATTCTTTTCACCTTTCAGTTCGAATGTAAGCCTGAAACGCCCCTCATTGCTTTCCGGCAGGCTTGCCGGCTTCAACCTAAGTCTCGGCGGGGCAATTTCATTCAACCTGGCAATCTGGAAGTCGGCGTTTTGCGGCATCGCATCCAGACTGCGAGTGACCGGACCCAGCGCGGTTCGAAATGATGATGTAACAACATCGGGGCGATAGAGTATGCGGTCGAACTGAACTGCGCGGTAAAAATCAGGCGTCAAATCCTTTCCCCTGTTTAGATGCCAGCCCACATAATTGTCTCCGTATATAGATGACATATAATAGCCGTCGGGAACCCATGCAATCCAATCCTGTCCGTTTCTGTGCGGAAAATAAGCAAGCACCTCCCGGCCGTCCTTCATGTGATACCAGCGAATTGTTCCGTCCGAGAGCGCCGCTACAGCGAAAAGGCCATTTCTGCTGATATTGACGCTCCAGGCTACAGCAGGCAGATTTACATGCCAGATTTCAGAAGCATCGTTTCTCAGCAGACGCACCGCCCATTCGGTTCCCAAAAGCACGCTTTTTCCGTCCGGGGCTATTGCGTAGGAACGTGAAAACTCGTATTCGTCCAGCTTTGGAGTTATTCCGTTGATCTTCGGCCTGAAGCTCTCCTGCCAGTCTGAAACCGTGATGCCTTTAGCCTCAAGAACAGGCGTAAAGAGCTGTTCATCTCTGATTTTTTCAGTATCCTGGTCGCCCTTTCCGAATACCGTGAAGCTCCGTTGTATGCTGTTGTCTTTGTGCAGCGGATAGCGAACTACAGAAGCATCTGCCGACAATGCAAGGTCTCTCTGTGATCCGCTGAAATTGGCTATATCCGGACCTCTGAATAACTTTAATTTACCGTCCGGCCCCATAACCCCGACGCCGGGATCTTCAGCGGCAAAAGCGATGTGATTGTCCGGCATCTGCTGAATTTCTGAAATACGGTTCTGTGTAAGTGGAATCTTTTCAGGCTGATCCTGCCCCTGATTTTTCCACCGATAAACCGGGTTCAACCCTTTACCGGCGTACTGACCGCTGGCATATAGGACTTTTCCGTCTGATGACCACACGACGCTTGTAAAGCCGACCTGATGAGAGATTCCGCCGGTATCAGGATGATATTTAAAGGACATGTCACGGGCTGAAATAACTGAAATCACAGGCACGTCTATGAACCCGACGGCTATCATCTCGGCATCCGGCGAAAAGCGCACCGATATAGGTTTCTTTCCGCCCTTTACAGCACGGCGTCCGATCAGTTTGAAATTGTTGTCATAAAGACGGACAAAACCGTCAAAAGCGGTTGTAACAATGCGCCCCCTGCGGCTGATATCAATATCCATCAGGTCGTCTTTATATTGGATATCGGCCGCGATTGTTTTTCCATCCTGAAGTCGCAATACCCTAAATCCCGAATATCCCTGCAATCCGACCACCAGATGTTCGCCGTCCGGCATCCAGGAAAGCGCGTTTATTACATTATCGAAACCGCCGAGGCGACGGATCAGTTCGCCGCTGAGCGCATCAAAAAAATAGATTGAAGCTTTTCCGTCCCAATCCCAGCCCGTCCAGCCGCCCGCTGCTACAGTCCTGCCGTCCGGTGACACGGCGACCGCGTATAACTGGCCTTCATGACTTATGTCGATCGGAACGCGCATCACGGATATTAACCGCATCTGCGGCATTTGCCAGACCCTTATGGTCTTGTCGTCAGAGCAGGTTATGAGCCTGTTGCGGGGAAGATCCGGCAGAACCCGCCTGATCAGGGTGGTATGCATGCCTGTCTCGACGCGAAGCTGAGGAATGGATATTGGCTCAGCCGCAAGCCCCGAGCCATGGCCGGCAAAACACGCCAGCAAACTCAATATAAAAATCGTTATCCGGTTTACCACTCGATTAATCTCCAGATATGAAATTACCTGCGTCCAAAATCTGTCGTCTGGGCGATACCGCGCCCACCTGCAAATTTCAGGATTTTTTTAAGATTCTCCTCATCATCCGTGTTTTCATACTCATCCGGAATTATTTCGCTCAGACTCCCGCTCCCGGCTACCTGAACAGGTTCAATCTCAATTTCCGTAATCTCCTCGTCGGCGCCTGAGGCCGCAGGAATACCGATTCCTGATACATTGACGAGATCAGGCGGCAGCGCAGGAAGAGCTGTAAGGGCGCCCGGCAAGCCGGGCGGCGCCACGGCGGGGCCTGGGGAACCGACGGGTGATGCGAACCCAGGCGATTCCAGGTGTTCTTGAGGGTCAAGTGTGATGTTGCCGAACGAGGTGCCGTTAAACGTGTAGGGACCGGGGTGGTTGAAATCCCCGCTGGACAATTTCTCCAGTGCGCCACCCGTGGCGTTGATTATTAAGCCATTTTCGGTACCGGAGTAGATGCCCTTAGTGGGCGTTAGCATTCCGCCTGCAGTAATTGTCACTGGACCAGCTGCCTTGGCCCCCTGCATAAAAATATTGCCCTGGACGGCTTTTAAATAGAGCGACGCTACGCCATCGCCGTTCGGATCGAATGAAGAAAAATACGGAACATTCGAAGGGATCTCTGACAAATCATTGGTGAAATTATAAATATTGTTTGCGATATATACATATTTGTAAAAATTCCCGCCCATGTAAAACCGGATCGGCGGGCCGATGTCATTGCGCAGCGTGATGTCACCGGTCTGTGCAGTAATGCTGACGGGGCCGCGCGACTCCAGGAAGCCCAGTTCCACTGATTTATCAGCGTCGAGGGTGAGACTTTTCCCTCCTCCAATATGGACGGCTGAATAATTCATATAATTTTTAAAAAGGATATCGCCCGTGGTCGAGAGTCTGTCCGGATTGGCCACCATCCCCGTCGCTATGGCCGTTAGATCGCCGTTCAACCAGATAGTAGCGGTAGGAAAACTTTCAGTTCTGTTAAAATAAATGCTTGAGGCTTTCACATACAGACTGGACAGCATCAAAGTATTCAAATTCGCATCTCTGCCTGCGGTCAGATGCAGAGTTCCACCCCCCTGCAATACATCGCTAAGCCCGATATCCCGGCCGGCAGTAATTTTCACATCATCGCCCATCTGCCCAAAAACAGCATAGACAGAGACATTCCCGAAATCAGAAGAAGGGGCATTGATGGTCAGTTTCCCCGGACCGAAGACGGTGAGATTAATGGCGCCATTGGAGGAGGTGGCGTCTATTATGGGTGAAGATCCTGCATAAAAGGAGTTAATGCCCTTGTCGGCATTGAGTAGGATTTTCGATGGCCTGTATCCCACATCTTCGTTGACGGCGCCCTGCAGGATCTTGCCGCGCGTGTCTATGGTCAGTATATTACTGGTTGCTATGCCATTGGATGTCACAATGGAGATGTCGCTCGCAGCCTGTAACGTGAGGGGTCCGCTCCGCGGGTCGATGGCGGGTCGTTGGACGCTATAGGAAAGGATTCCGTAGTTATCGTTCGTAGAATTAACCGTTATTCCGCCCGAACCGGCTGTCAATATAATGGGTTGGTTGTTGCTGAGGATCTTGTGATTGACAATGATACCCTTGTCCCCGGCAATGACGGCCCTGCCCTTATCGTCATATGTGACACTGCTCGCCGCGGTAATGGCGACCTCTCCGGTGGTATTAGGGATCGGCGCATCGACTGTGACATTGCCGCCTGTCGAAGTCAGGCTGAGCTTACCGGTAGTGGAGAACGCCACATAAAGTTTCAGCTGATCGACGACATAGTCGGCATATCGATAATCCCCCCAATTGATACCGTTAATCCAAAGATCAACCCAATAATTCTGCTTCACTGTGTTCCACAAAACCGGGAAGTCAATATAGGAAGTGGGAGGTGCTGTCCCCGTTGACAGGTTTCCTCCCGTTGTCACTGTGATCGGAGCGGAGCCGGTCTGTATCCGATAGGTCCTTTTATCCGGATCGTTTAATATATCTTTCCATGCAATATTGAGTTTTCCTGCTGTGGCAGTTATATTAACTGGCCCGTTGTATGTGACGAGGTCCTTGTTCAGGTTTACGTTGTTACCCGCTACAAAGGTCACTCTGCCGCCGGGAATAGGTGTAATGGAAAGAGGGTTGCTGTCGTCCAGCGCGTCAATCTGCCTGTTCAGATTGATATCGGCGCCGGCTGTAATCGTCAGATCGCTGCCCGAACGGATGTTGGCAATCTCCTGATCGACATTAACCGAGCCGGTATCCGATTTAATTGTTACATTACCCAGTATTTCCACAAGTTTCGTGTCCACGTTGACATCGCCTCCGGTGGAACGGATCGAAACAGGACCGGTGGTCACATAAATTCCGCTGAAGAGATTACCGCCGGAGGTGACCGAAATTGGGCCGGTGCCTGAAAACAGCCCCACACCTGCGGGAATGCCGGTCGTATCGTCTATTGTGACTGTGCCTGCCTTCATCGTGGGTGCGTTGATCGTGCCGAGGTTTGCGGTCAGGTTAATCGTGTTGGCCAGGATGCTTTTATTCAGATCAATATTCCGTCCGGCAGTCATTGTAACTGTGCCGTTTGGATTGTTGCCGAAGGCGGGACGACCGTCGATCTGGGCATCGACATTGATGTCGTTGCCTGAGCTTATGGTTACGCTGTTCCCGTCATTGAGGCTTACAATCGGTTCATTGACATTAACATCTCCGGCCGCCTGCAAGAACAGATTACCTGTTGAAGAGTCAATTCCCTGGTTTATATATACCGATCCGAGTGTTGATATTAGCGACAGCAGGCCGCCCGTGAGATACGGCGCGTTGTAAAGATCGGCGCCGCTTCGTACGGTGATCGGTGCAGTGCCGGCATAAACCACTTTGCCGGGCGCCAGGCTGACCGCGCCCCTTCCGGCATAAAGATTTATCGCGCCGTTATTTGTTACAATATGATCATTTACCTGGATGTTGTTGCCTGAAGACAGCGTAAGCCCGCCGCCGGCGTAGCGGCCTCGCCCGTCTATGAGGTAATTCACATAGATGTCGTTATCCGCGCTTACTGAAGTGCTGGTTCCCGTACGAAGCACCCGGTTGATGAGACTTGCTTCGGTCATACCTATAGTGAAATTATATGGGTCTATAAGAAGTGAACCGGCATTGCCATAATTCGCTCCGGCATCGACCAGACCGTTGAAGTCAAGCATCTGCTTCCCTGAAACCTCGACAAGACCACCGTTACCGCCTTCCATCCCGCCGCGAGCCTGTATGCTGCCTGCATAGGATGTCCGGCCGTCCGACCAGACCACCACTTCGCCGCCGTCACCACTGGTCAGAGCGCCTGCGCTAAGAATTGCGCCGTTGTCAATTTCAGTATTCACGGAACGATATGTTTCGCTGCTGCCCTGATAGTCGCCTCCGATGTGCAGCGTGCCGCCGCCGTACGTCCCGTCGGCGTCAAGCTTTGCCGAAGAGGCAAGATGCACCTGGTCTCCCAGCACTTCAATCTGCCCGCCTTTGGTTCCTCCGGCGTTAAGTTCGCCGCTGACATCAACATTGCCGCCTCGGGCAAGGAGCAGGATGCGGCCGCCTTCCTGCACGGCGCTCTCCGCCAGGATCACACCGCTCATGTTAATAAGGCTGTCAAGCATGCCTTTGGCTGCTTCGGCTGTAACCAAAACAGCCTGACCGCTGCCGACATCGATGACGCCCGACTGACTGATCAGGCTTTTAACCGGCTCTCCCCCGGGATCTTTGAGCTGAGCCAGAGAGTCATCACTCAAGGCGAGTTTAATCAAGCCGTCGCCGTAAAGGTCGATGGTAAATGTGTCCGCCGAGCCCATAATTACCTTGCCCAACCTTGCCTGGATAAGGCCGTCATTGCGGACATGGGGCGCCACCAGCGCGACCAGTCCGCCTTCGGCGGCGGTGATGCTACCGGCGTTTATGATACCGGCGCCGGGCTGACCCGGGTGGTCGAAGACCAGCTTACCCTGCATGAAGTTGTCGTTGCTGAGATTGGCGGTGCTTGCAATCAGGCTTCCTACATTGATCTGAGCGCCGTTCCCGAAGATAATGCCGTTCGGGTTGATGAGAAGTACATGGCCGTTCGCATCCATACGGCCAAGAATCATGGAGACCTGGTTCCCGGTAACACGATTCAGAGTAGCGGAACCGGCGGAAGGTTGAGCAAACCGAACCTGTTCGTTCGAGTTGATGCTGAATCCGCGCCAGTCTATTACGGCGCGCTGACTGCTCTGCTGGATCAGAGTTGTGCTGCCCTGTTCCACAATTTTAGCGCTCCCGGCGCGGACGACTCCGTCTTCAGGCGCGGCATGCGCGACCTGGATTAATCCTCCAATAAGCATGACTGCGGCAACCAGATTCAACACAAAACAAGAACCCCGACTATATTTAAATTCAACAGCAGTTTGTTCTTTCTTCATGCTTTTAATCTCTCTAATTTCAGGCGTTACAAAAAAACTTAGAAACGTATTGAAAGCCCGGCATAGCCTCTTGCGTTCCTGTCTTCTTTAGCAGTTACATCTCGCGTCAGCGGCTTTGCCAGTTCGGCATAACAGGAAACATATTGTCCCAGGCTCATTCTGAGGCCAAGACCTGCTGAAGCGGCCGATTCCGAATAGGGAAAGCCGCCCGGAGACCTCTGATTAACCTTTCCCGCATCGTAGAAAGCATAACCGGTGTAAGAAAACGGCACGCGACCGGGGATTGTATCTGTATATCGCAATTCCAGTTTAATGCCTACGCCGTTATCCCCGACCAGTTCCGATGGATCATAACCGCGTCCAAGCTGTTCGCCGCCAAAGCTGTAAAGCTCTGAAGACAAAAGATCCGTCCATGCATACTGAGCGCTGATAGCCGTTAAAAACGACAGATGAGGCGCGAGAGACTGAAGCCTTGCCGCATATACGGCGGCTTTGCCGAAATCGACCCGCCCCTCTATACGCGAAAGCATCGGATCGCCGTTTTTTGAAGAGCCGAGGCCTTCGATACCCCGGCTGACTTCGATATCGATCAGGTTGACGCCCCAGGCATCGGCAAGATCAAAGGTTGCGCCAAGCCTGAAGGCGCGGATACGGTCGCGGGTATCCTCAACGCCGAAAATCTCGGTTTCCCCGTCATGGACGGCAAAGCTTCCTCTCAAAAGCAGATTCTCGGATCGGCTGCGAATCAGAGGATAGCTGTACATCAGTGTGGTGGTTTCGGATGAAGTTTCGAGATTAAGCGGAATGAAATCCATCTCTTTCGGCTTTGCCTCCACAGTTGAATGGGACAAACTCAATTTCCCGCCTTCCGCTCCGATTCTTTCCTCATGTGAAACAGATAGGAATTTGAGCTTCTCATTCCCGCTTGTCACAAACCTTGCCGTTGTGCTTTCCTGCAACCCGAGCACAGAATTGAATCCTATGTCCGACGATATCCTCATGGGCCCCAAAGATTCCCCGCCCCGATTATCGAGTGAAAGCCCGCCATGTATTTTGCCTTGAGAAAATTGCACGGTCATATCGGAGGCGCCCGGTTCTTTTTGGGAAGGTTTAATTACAGCCTGCGCAAATGCCCCCGGGAGATCGTTCATCAGCAATAAATAGCGCTCCAGAATTACGTTTTTAAGCGGACGGCAATTCCGGATCTTTTCGGCATAATCCTGAATAATCTTGCGATGATCTTCATCTATTCCTTCAATGGTAACGACTGCAATATAGCCCTCGATCACCTTAAGATGAACCTGCCCGTCTTCGATCGATTGCGCAGGAACAACGACGCGCGACAGAATATAGCCGTCATTCCGGTATCTCGCGGTCAGAGCATAAGCGATTTGATAAATATCTGCAAGAGAGACCTCTTTCTCAAGACGGCTTTCATAATCGGACAAAAGCTCCTTTTCGGAATAGACGGTTGCCCCTTTGGTCACGAGCCTTGTCAGCTTGAACCGAATTTCCTGTGCATTCGACGGAACGGGTTGGTCTGCTTCCGATACGGCAATACGGGCTGGCTGGTCGGCGCGCATCCTGGGCGCCTGCTGGAACTGCTGTTCGATTTGCCCCGGCTGAACAGTTCCAGGCAGATCCGCGGCAGCGGAAATCTTTACGCTGCAAGCGAACGGAACCAACAAAATACTTAAAATACAGGCAATGATTTGTCTCATGGCTGCATCACGATTCCTTGAATGATTTGACAAAAATGAATGAAATGGAAGATAAAATTTTATCGGATGGCGCCATAGATCTCTTTTAATAGCTGAAAAAGCATATTTCCGCTTAGCATGTCGAGGAGCTTAGCTGTTTTTAGTCCAAAATTAATAAAGATTCTTTTTTGATAGCGGTTACATATGGAAAATGGTGCTGTTTGTCAATGTAAAATATCACTGTTATAAGCAGGTAAACTGTCTGGATTTATAGCAAACTATATGTTCAGAGTTCTCTATATAAGCACAAAAGGGAATGGCTTTAAAAAAAACAGATTTTATTTAAAGACAATTTGCTTTTTATCCGGCTTGGGTATAAAGGCTTTTTGTCTTATAAATTTAATATCCAGGGGGAGGATTTTGTAAATGCCTGAATTAGCATATGTCAACGGGCGTATTATGCCCATAGAAGATGCTGTTGTCTCTGTTGAAGATCGTGGATACCAGTTCGGTGATGCAGTTTACGAAGTTATAGCGAGCTATAGCGGAAAACTATTCTGTTTGAAGGAGCATTTTGAAAGGCTCGATCGCTCAATGAAAGAACTATTTTTCCCTGAGGTTCAGACCGAAGAGATCAGGATGGCTGCTGTTGATCTTTTTACAAAGGCAAACATTGAGCGCGCTGCGGTTTATATACAGATTTCAAGAGGTGTTTCTCCGCGAAACCACTCATTTCCGGCAGATATCCCGGTTCAGGTGGTTATTACGGTCAGAAAGATAGAGGAAAAGAAACCACCCATAAGAGAAACCGGCATTTTTGCAATCACTGTCGAGGATTTACGCTGGAGCCGCTGTGACATAAAGACTGTCCAGCTTCTGCCCAATGTGCTTGCCAAGCAGAAGGCTTTGGATGCCGGATGCTATGACGCGATTTTTGTTTCAAAAGAAGAGATTGTCCGCGAAGGGAGTAGCTCCAATCTGTTCATCTTATCAGGAGGCATGCTGATTACCCATCCTCTTACTCCTGAAATACTTCCAGGCATTACGCGTTCATTGATACTTGATATAAGCAGGGAGAAAGAATATCCGGTGGAAGAACGCTTTTTCGATAAAAGCGAGCTATATAAGGCAGATGAAGTATTTCTTACCGGAACGATAACCGAAGTGCTTCCGGTTGTTCGGATCGACGGCCGAACCGTTGGTAACGGCAAAGTTGGTGCTGCGGCAAGGGTTCTGCAGGAAAACCTTCTGGGAAGATTGAAAAGTGAATAGAATTTTAAGCTGATACAACCCTGTTCCTGCCGGATTCTTTGGCGCGGTAAAGCGCGGCATCGGCCCGGTCAAGCAGGTCATCAATCATTTCCCCGGACTTATACTCGGCAACTCCTATTGATACTGTTATTTTCAGGTCTGGCGAGAGATCACCGAAACTGAATTTTCCGATACTTTTGCGTATCCTTTCGGCTACAACAATAGCTTCAGTCAGAGGTGTATTAACCAGAATGAGGAGAAATTCTTCACCGCCGAAACGTGCAATATAATCCACTTCACGTATCACCTCTGTAGTCAGAGCGGAAAATTTCTGCAGAACAATATCACCTGTACTATGGCCGAACCTGTCATTGACCTGCTTGAAATGGTCCAGATCGGCATAGCAGACCACAAAACAATAATCTCCCCGATCGGCCATGGATTTCTGATACCTGAGCACATTCATAATGTGGCGTCGGTTGAAAATCCCAGTCAGGTCATCGGTAATTGCCATCTCATTTACTTTATCCAATGCGGCCTTAAGTTCTATGTTGCTGGATCTCAGCTTCTGACGGAGAGAGCTTAAATCTGACCCGACGAGCGAAAAACCGACAAGGGTAAATGCAAAGACCAGCCACTGAATTATCTCTATTTTCAGATCAATCATATTGGGGTGATTGTAGGAAAGTAACAAAATCACTGAGCCATAGCCAAAAATAGCTATTACAGTGATAAATAGAAAGCCATCGAGACGGAGGCGGAAAGCGGCAAAAAGCATGACCATCAGATAGAGCATGAGATAAAGCATGCGTACCTGATCTATGAAATAAACCGTTGACATAAGGACTATAGTTACCCAGGCGATCTGAATCAAAGTCATGCCTTTATCTTTGAATCGTCGGTTGACTCCCTTGAGGATTAAAAGGAAAATGGTTATATATCCTGCCCAACCAGCAGTAAAAATCATAAGAATGTTAGATAGAGTGCCCCTGAATAACTCTTGATAATAGGAGTAGAGAAGCAGCAGGGAATAGGCCACGGCGCCACCCATAGCCATGAGAGTCCGCGTGATAATTATCTTTTGTTTGCGATCATCATACAAAGTTGCTTTTTCAATATTTTGGACGGCGTTATTTATTTTGAACTTTTGCATAATATTGATTATTTTTCAGGGATTTCGATTACTGGTTATGCTCTCATCGGTATGTTGATTGACTAAATGCGAACTAATCGTTGTTGTAAATATAAAGATAATTAACTTATTGCAAGTCAATAAAATTTGATATTGATATATATTTTATAAATGTGATATCGATAACATTATTGTTGAACGGGTAGATAATTATTTGGTGGAATCTTTTATTGATTTTGATTGATGAACATAAAACAAAAAAGGAGGACAAACAGATGAAGCTATTTAAGTTGTGCTTGGTTTTGGCAATTGTATTTGCCATGTCCGGAGTCGCTTTTGCAGGACAGACTTTTGATTCTGTCAAGGCAAAAGGTTTTATTCAGGTCGGGGTAAATGGCGAATTATTCGGCTTTGGAAAGCCGGACGAAAAAGGCGTATGGCGCGGTCTTGATGTTGATACTGCTCGCGCTATAGCAGCGGCCGTATTCGGCGATACCAGCAAGATCAAATTTGTTCCTTTAACAGCCGTTCAGCGTTTTACCGCTCTGCAGGCCGGTGAAATCGATGTGCTTTGCAGGAATGCAACACAAACTCTTGGTCGCGATACGGAGCTTGGCTTAGATTTTGCCCAGGTCAACTATTATGATGGCCAGGGCTTCCTGGTTCCCAAAAAGCTTAAAATCAAAAGAGCTAAAGAGCTAGACGGCGCAACAGTTTGTGTTCTCCCCGGAACTACAACGGAGCTTAATGTCGCCGATTATTTCAGAATCAACAAGATGAAAATGAAACCCGTTGTCATTGAGAGCAATGCCGAACTCAACAAAGCTTTCTTTTCGGGAAGATGCGACTGCCTTACTTCCGATGCATCCCAGCTTGCCGGTGCGCGCGCTGTTGCTCCAAACCCTGATGACTATATGATTCTTCCAGATATCATTTCAAAAGAACCCCTTGCCCCTGCGGTACGTCATGGCGATAACCAGTGGAAAGATATAGTAAATTACTCTGTTCTTGCAATGCTTGAAGCAGAAGAGCTTGGTATCACATCGAAAAATGTGGATGAAATGCTGAAAAGCACCAATCCTGCCGTTATGCGTTTTCTCGGTGTTACACCGGGAAATGGGAAAGCTCTTGGGCTCAGTGAAAAATGGGCTTACAATATCGTCAAGATGGTCGGAAATTATGACGAGATTTTTGAGCGCAATGTCGGTAAAAATACACCGCTTAAACTGGAACGCGGCTTGAACGCTCTTTGGAAAGACGGCGGTCTTATGTATTCCCCGCCAATCAGGTAATAGGTAGCAGGTAGTAAAATACATTTTCTAATATAGCTGATGGCAAAGGAGAATACGTCCGATGCTATCAGCTATTTTTTAATAAAAATGATATGCAATTATCTGAATTTGTAATCAAATACTGTGTTGCAAGAGAACAGAATGCAAAAAAGCAACGATTCAAATTCGGCGAGTAATGCCGAACAGAAAATTCCCTTTTTGAATGATCCTAAAATACGCTCAATAATTTATCAGATCGTAACGATTGTTACGGTAGGGCTTCTCGGATATTACCTTTTTACAAATACGGTTGAAAATCTTAACAGGCAATCTATTGCCACCGGTTTTGGTTTTATTGATAAAGAGTCTTCGTTTGAAATAGGCGAATCTCTGATACCATATTCATCAGCAGATACATATGGGAAAGCCCTGTTTGTAGGTATTTTAAATACAATCAAGGTTGCTTTCATAGGAATTGTAATTACGGTTATACTCGGGACTTTTTTAGGTATTGCGCGCCTTTCAACAAACTGGCTTGTTTCAAAACTTGCGGCTCTTTATATCGAAGTAATGCAGGATATACCTATACTCCTCCAGCTTTTTTTCTGGTATTCCTTTTTTTATGACATACTGCCTCCAACACGCGAAGCTCTTGAGCCGATGAAGGGTGTCTTTATGAGCAACCGGGGCCTTGTTTTTGCGGTACCTGAATGGCATCCCGCGTTCAAATATATTATTGCCGTATTTATAGCGAGCTGCATTACAGCATATTTTTTAAGAAAATGGGCAAAAAAACGCCAGGAAAAAACAGGACAGATCTTTCCTGTATTCCTCAGTTCAATTGCTATTATACTTGGTTTACCAATTTTAACATGGCTGTTTTTCGGAGCGCCTCACAAGATGAATGTTCCGGAGCTTGTGGGATTTAATTTTCAGGGCGGCTTAAATATGAGCCCTGAATTCGGGGCTCTTTTACTGGGACTTGTGCTTTATACTGCCGCTTTTGTGGCCGAGATTGTACGTGCCGGTATCCAGGCTGTGAGCAAAGGTCAGACTGAAGCCGCAATGTCGATTGGATTAAAGCCGGGGCAAATATTAAATCTTGTTATTCTGCCCCAGGCTTTAAGAGTAATTATTCCGCCGCTTACCAGCCAGATGTTAAACCTCACAAAGAACAGCTCCCTTGCAGTAGCAATAGGATTTCCCGACTTTGTTTCTGTTGCCAGCACAACTATAAACCAGACCGGGCAGGCTATAGAGGGAGTTACCCTGATTATGGTGGTTTACCTTTGCTTCAGCCTCCTGACATCCCTTTTCATGAACTGGTATAATAAGAAAATGGCTCTTGTCGAAAGATAAAAAAGCGAATGGACAAATCTGAAAAAGATAAAATTAAAAATAAAGGATTAAAGGCGCCTGTAATTAGAATCGGGGCAGTGCAATGGATTAAATCGAATCTGTTCAACGGTGTTTTTAATTCGATTCTTACACTTCTTACGCTGTTGCTTTTATACAAGATTGTGCCTCCCTTTATTAAATGGGCATTTATAGACAGTTTATGGATCTCAACCGCCCAAGAGTGCCGTGCCGGAAACGGAGCATGCTGGTCTATAATACCCGCAAATATACGGTTTATAATATTCGGCTTCTATCCGCATGAATTGCACTGGCGCCCGCTTATTGCAATGATAATGATGGTAGGTCTTCTTTTCTACAGCAAAAACAGAGATAACTGGAAGAAATCACTTGTCTATATATGGATTTCAGGCCTTTTTATAATGGGCCTCCTGATGAAAGGCGGTCTATTCGGATTGACTTCTGTTGAAAGCGATCAATGGGGCGGATTGCCTCTTACGCTCATGCTCTCTGTTTTCGGAATGTTTGCCGCATATCCTCTTGGAATATTTCTCGCTCTTGGAAGAAGATCAAAAATGGCTGCCGTAAAAACGGTCTGCATAATATATATTGAGCTTATACGGGGAGTTCCGCTTATAAGTCTTCTTTTCATGTCGGCGGTGATGTTCCCGTTGTTTCTTCCTGAAGGAGTCACGGTAAACAAGATTATCAGGGCACAGGCTGCAATAATCATGTTCACGGCAGCCTATATAGCCGAAGTTGTAAGGGGTGGCTTGCAGGCTATAACAAGAGGACAGTACGAAGCAGCGGAATCCCTTGGGTTAAATTACGCCCAGAAAATGCGGCTGATCATTCTGCCACAGGCATTAAAAATTGTTATTCCCCCTACTGTGGGCATATTGATATCGGCATTCAAGGACACATCTCTGGTTGTTATTATCGCTCTTTATGAGATTTTAAAGACCACAAGGACAACACTTTCAGATCCGGCATGGATGGGATTCAGTCCGGAAGCTTACATTTTTGTGGCTTTGATTTATTTTGTGTGTTGTTATTCCATGTCTAATTACAGCCGGAGGCTTGAGAGAGAACTGCATTCGTAGGGATAGGGAATATAGTCTCTAATATTTTTACGGGTCATATTTAAATAATTGATGATTATATATAAGGGTTCAAGTGGTCAAGGGTTCAAGGATTCCAGTGAAGGTAAAGATTGTAAGAGTTTAAAAACACTTGAACCCAAGAACCCTCGAATCCTTGCCCTCTTTAAAAGACAGGAAGGTTTATGAGCAGCGAAGAGACAACAAAAAGCATAAAAAGGTCTTCCGAAGACAAGATTATTGAAATGATTGACATGAACAAGTGGTTCGGTGATTTTCATGTCTTAATTGATATTAACCTCACTGTTTACAAGGGTGAACGCATAGTTATCTGCGGCCCGTCGGGTTCAGGGAAATCGACCCTTATCCGCTGCATCAACAGGCTCGAGGAACACCAGAAGGGTAAAATAATAGTTGACGGAATCGAACTTACCAATAATTTGAAGAACATCGAAAAAATCCGTGAGGAAGTTGGAATGGTTTTCCAGCATTTCAATCTTTTTCCGCACCTTACAATCATTGAAAATCTGTCTCTTGGTCCGATATGGGTCAGGAAAGTACCAAAAAAAGAGGCGGAAGAGACTGCGATGTATTACCTGGAAAAAGTTCATATCGCGGAACAGGCGAATAAGTATCCGGGGCAGCTTTCAGGCGGTCAGCAGCAAAGAGTTGCTATTGCACGAAGCCTTTGCATGAAGCCCAAAGTAATGCTTTTTGACGAGCCTACTTCAGCTCTTGATCCTGAAATGGTTAAAGAGGTGCTTGATGTCATGATAAACCTTGCGGAAGAAGGCATGACCATGATAGTTGTTTCTCATGAAATGGGATTTGCGAAAAGCGTTGCCCACAGGGTTCTGTTCATGGATTTCGGCCAGATTGTTGAAGAGAACACCCCCCATGAATTTTTTGATAATCCCCAGCATGACAGAACCAAGCTATTTTTAAGCCAGATTTTACACTGACCTATCCTCGCCTCCTTTTCTTCAACTAACCCTCATGCCCGGCGCGGACACAACGAAGCATGAGAATACAGGAGACAGGAGTCAGGAGCCAGAATAACCATAGTATTTTTTCTCTTCTGTATTCTGAATTCTGACTCCTGTATTCTCATATAAATCGGGAGATTAATTATATAAAATGAAACCTATTGTAGCTATTGTCGGCAGACCCAATGTCGGCAAATCGACTTTTTTTAACCGTGTTACGAGGAAAAAAGACGCTATTGTTGATAATTTCCCCGGTGTAACAAGGGACTCTATCTATCGGGATGCTGTCTGGAACGATGCTCAATTTACACTTGTCGATACAGGCGGCTTTATGGGAGGCGAGGACGATGATATTATCTCAAAAGTCCGTTTCCAGGTAAAAGAAGCTATCGATAATGCTGATGTAATTATCATGATGCTGGACGGGAAATGGGGTGTTTCACCTTTTGATCATGATATTATCGAGATGCTCAGGACAGCCGGTAAACAGATTTATTATGTTGTAAATAAAATAGATGGCGATGAAAAAGAGATAAATCTTTATGATTTTTACAATCTGGGAATAGAAAATCCATATTCGGTTTCGGCTGAACATGGTTATGGAGTTCCGGATTTTCTTGACGACCTGGTTGAACAAATGCCGAAAGTTGTTTATGAAAAATCCCAGGATATGGCCAAGATCGCTGTAATTGGAAGGCCGAATGTCGGGAAATCGTCTCTCATAAACAGGATACTTGGGAAAGAACGGCATATAGTAAGCGATATCCCCGGCACAACCCGGGATGCGGTTGATTCAATCTATGAAATAAAGGGGAAATCATATCTTCTCATAGATACTGCCGGGATACGCCGAAAGGGGAAAGTTTCAGAAAAAATAGAAAAATTTTCCATTATCAAGGCATTGAAAAGCCTTGACAGGTGTGATGTCGCGTTAATAATCATAGACGCTTCCGAGGGGATAACGGAGCAGGACATAAGTGTTGCAGGATATGCTTTTGAGCGTGGTTGCGGCTGCATCTTTCTTTTAAATAAGTGGGATGCTCTTGAGAAAGGCGATAACACCAGGAAAATACTCATTGACCGGTTAAGGTACGATGCAAAGTTTTTGAACTTTGCGCCGGCAATGGTGATTTCAGCCAAAACAGGCCACGGAGTTTCAAAAATCTTCAATCTGGTAGATGAAGTCTATGGCCAGTATGAAAGAAGAATAGGAACCGGCGAATTAAACAGGATCTTTGAGGTTGCCGTAAAAAAAACCGAGCCTCCTCTCTATAAAGGAAGAAGACTTAAATTTTTCTATGCAACGCAGGTATCCGTTAAACCTCCCACATTTGTCTGCTTTGTAAATTTTCCTGAGGGGGTTCATTTTTCTTACAATCGTTATCTTATAAACCAGATCAGGGAAAGCTCAGGGCTTGACAAGACACCGGTGAAGATAATTTTCAGGAAACGGGAAGGGGACAGGCATACTAAGAAATAAAGGGTTTAAGGTTTCAGGGGTTCAAGTGACAGCGCATACATTATGGTCCTTTGTGCTCTTAGTGCCCTTAGTGGTGATAATT
>CAYODW010000041.1:0-22968 GCA_964402865.1 uncultured Desulfonema sp.
GGCTTCATGGATACGGATAAGCCGCCGTTGACGAAGGGTTCGGCATTATTACTGCGGATCGCATACGCACACATGCCCAAACTGAATATACTTATGACATTCACTATAACCCTATTAACAAAGGAGGAAGAAGATGGCCAATCAAACCGCAGGAAGATTCCCCGATCCCCATGAGTATAAAGTTCCGCCTGAACTCGAGGGATGGGATGAAATGTATCCTTCCCATCATTTGTTCTCTGAAGACCGTGGGGAGTGGGAAAAACAGCAATTCTGGTACCTGGACAAGATTCATGCTCCCGAACCAATGCCGCCTTTGGATCTGCTTTTTCAGGAGGCATGGCAGATCGCCCTTTCCCAATACACAACGCGCGTATTCTGCATACCTCCTGCCCAGGGTATCGCACAGCGCATGGTGGGCTGCTACATGTACATCTGCGCCATAGCCCCGCCGCCTGATGCCATTATCGGCGAAAAAGCCGGTCATTTTCAAAAACGCGTTTTTTATGTTTTCGATCATTATCAGGAATTGTGGGATAAGTGGCTGGTCAAGTTCAACGCCCTGGGCGAAGAGATGAAGAATATTAATATTCCGCCTCAACTTCCCAAGTATGTTCCGGATGAGGAGGTTTTGCCCGCCCCGACTGGCTGCTATGTCTCCTATGACGTGGTCTCATCCTTTGACAAAATGGTAAACATGATGTTCAAGGGCTGGCAATACCACTTCGAGATGCTAAACCTAACCTATCTGGCCTACCTCATGTTTGCCGATGTAACACGCAAACTGTTCCCTGGCATCAGCGAAAGCGCAATAGGGAAAATGGTTGCCGGCGCATATGTATCTATGTTCCGTCCCGAAGAAGAACTCTGCCGGCTTGCCCGTTTGGCTTTGGCTTCACGGGACGTGGCCAAGGTGCTCAAAACTGAAAAGCCAGTGGATGCCAAAAAAGCAGAACTGGAGAAGATACCCGACGGCCGGCAGTGGCTGAAAGAGTATGCCAAAATTCAGGATCCCTGGTTTTTTGTTTCAAACGGGAGCGGCTGGCTTCATCATGAAGGCAGTTGGATCGACACTCCTGAAATTCCTTACGGATACATCAAAAGCTATGTGGAAAGGCTCGAAAAAGGCGAGACGATCGAACGCAACCTTGATAAAATCGACCAGGAAAGAGACCGTATCGTTGCCGAATATCGCGTCCTGATCAAATCCGATGAGGATCGTAAGTCTTTCGACAATGCCTACAATACAGTCCGGACCATCTATCGGTATGCCGAAGACCATCTTTTCTGGGTGGAGCACTGGTTCCATACAATCTGGTTCAGCAAGGTGCGGCAATTCGGCCGGTTATTGGTTAACTCCAATATGTTAAAGCAGGTGGATGACATCTTCATGTTCAATCGCTATGAAATTCCGCAGATGCTAACGGAACTGGTCACAGGATGGGCACTGGGGGTGGATATTCCAACCAGAGGTTCCTACTATAAAGACAAAGTTGCCAAACGGCGCAAGATCCTTGCGATTGCCCAGGAGTGGGCTCCGACACCGGCTTTAGGGGTCCCGCCGGCGGAAATTGCCGAACCCTTTACCATTATGCTCTGGGGTGTTACCACAGACAGGGTCAAGGAGTGGCTCAGCGGAATAGACGCAGCCGCATCAGATACTGATGTCTCAGTCGTCAAGGGTTTTGCTTCATCTGCAGGAGTGGCCGAAGGCCCTGCAAGGGTTCTCAAACGACTGAATGAAATTGTAGATCTGAAGCCGGGCGAGGTTCTGGTCTGCCCGTCCACCAACCCGTCATGGGCGCCTGTATTCACCAAGATTAAAGCTGCAGTTACAGATATTGGGGGATTAACCAGCCATGCAGCCATTGTCTGCCGGGAATACGGAGTCCCGTCGGTTACCGGTTGCGGAATTGCGACTACAACAATCAAAAGCGGTGACATTGTCCGTGTTGACGGCGATACAGGAACGGTTACAATAGTCAAAAGAGCCGCATGATAACCCGGCGGCAATGACCTTTAACATGGTCTAAGCAGACGAATCAGGATCGCTGATCTTCCAAACGCTCCCTCGAACGTTTGAGGGGGCGTTTGGAGCGGGCCAATAGAAGGAGACCAAGTGGGCTACGTCCTTAATTTCGGAATAATTGACAAACATGCAATCGATGCGGTGGGCGGCAAGAATGCCAGCCTTGGTGAGATGATAAAGGCCGGAATAAGGGTGCCTCCCGGCTTTGCCGTCACCACAGACAGTTACAAGGATTTTATTTCCTATACCAGTATAAAAGATAATATCTATAATATTCTGGGTGGGTTGAACCCTGAAGATGTTGCGGCATTGAACAGCTCCGCGGATGAAGTTCAAGAGCTGATTAAAAATACGCCGATTCCGTCGGAAGTACAGGAGGCGATTACCGCCGGTTATGCTCAACTTTGCGACAGCTGCGGGGTGGCTGACCTGCCTGTAGCCGTGCGCTCCAGCGCCACTGCCGAAGATCTTCCCACCGCAAGTTTTGCCGGCCAGCAGGATACCTATCTATGGATTCAGGGCGGCTCACAGGTTATTGAAAGTGTTCGCAAATGCTGGGCCAGCCTGTTTACACCGCGCGCAATCGCCTACCGTCTGAAAAACAAATTCTCCCACGAAAAGGTGTGGATCAGCGTGGGAGTTCAAAAAATGGTCAATTCAAAGGTGGCCGGGGTGATGTTTACCTTGAATCCGACAAATGGCGATCTGTCGAAGGTAGTTATCGAAGGCAGCTGGGGGCTTGGTGAAACCGTTGTTTCCGGTTCGGTCAACCCGGACAAATTCGTTGTTGACAAAGTCCTGATGGAAACATCAGAAAAGACGATCTCCGCCAAACATATCGAATGCGTATACGATTCGGTCAAAGGGGGAGTAATAAATTCCGATGTGGAACCCGATATGCAGCGCGTCTGCTGCCTGACTGATAAAGAAATCAAGGAGCTGGTCAGTATTGCCAAGATCATTGAGAAGCATTATGGCCGGCCTATGGATATTGAGTGGGCTATCGACAAAGATTTTGCTTTTCCGGAAAATATGTTCATCGTGCAGGCCCGTCCGGAAACCGTCTGGAGCAGGCGGGAGAAAAAGCCTCTTCTCGGCGCAAAAAGCGGTTATCAACTGTTGATGGAACAGGCAATGAAGGTAATTAAAGTAGAGGCTTAAGCCTCAGGAGGATGTTTCCTGTAAATAGCCAATGAAAACATTATATTAGGAGGATAATTGAATCATGAAAGACATGCGCGATTTTATTGCCAAAGCTGAAGAAGCTGGTATTCTCAAACGGATCAAAGCCAGGGTGGACTGGAACCTGGAGCTGTCGCATATTGCCAAACTCAACGAAGAACAGCAAGGACCGGCTCTCCTTTTCGAAAACGTCAAGGATTACAAGACACCTGTGATCACAAGTGTCTGCACAACTACTGAAAGACTTGCGCTGATCATGGGACTGCCGAAAGAGTCAAGTCTGACCGATCTTTATAAAGAATGGGCCAGGCTGGGTGAAAACCTGGTTCCGCCCAAATGGGTCGATGCCGCAAAGGCGCCCTGCAAGGAAAACATTCTGAAAGGCAAAAAAATCGATCTTTACAAGTTTCCCGTGCCCCATTATTACCCGCTTGACGGAGGGCGCTATTTCGGTACCGCCCACTTCATCATCAGCAAGGATCCTGATACCGGATGGGTCAATCTGGGAACATACCGCAGCCAGCTGCTGGGCAAAGATAAACTCGGAACGCAGTTCATCAAAGGCAAGCACGCGGACATAATGTTGAAGAAATACCAGGCCCTGGGCAAACCAATGCCCGTGGCGTCTGTTGTAGGGTGCGATCCGCTGCTCTTCATTCTGGGTGCGGCCCGCGTATCGGCCTTTGTATCCGAATATGATGTTGCCGGAGCTCTACGCGGCGAACCTGTTGAAGTAGTCAGGGGTGAGACCGTCGATTTGCCGATCCCCGCCCACGCCGAGATCGTTGTGGAAGGCGAAGTTGACGCTAATAAATTCATGGCTGAAGGTCCCTTCGGTGAGTATACCGGCTATTACTCAGGCGTGGGCACTGACCCCCGCAATTTCATCGACGTCAAATGCATCACCCACCGCAATAACCCGATCATGTGGGGAACCACCGTGGGCCGGGCAGTAACAGACACGCATATGACCATGGCGCTTTCATACGGAGCCACCCTGTGGCAGCAACTGCTCGCAATGAAAATTCCGGGGCTGAAAGCCGTTTACTGTCCGCCGGAAGGTTCGGGGCGTTTTTTGGCGATAATATCCATAAAGCAGATGTACCCCGGGCATGTGGATCAGGTACTGACCGCCTCAATCTCGACTGAAATGGGAGCCTACGGGTTAAAAACAGTTATCGTAGTTGACGAAGATATCGATCCATGGGATATCCCCCGGGTCATGTACGCCTTGAGTTTCCGATTTCAGCCAAACCGATGCCAGGTAATCAAACGCGGCCGTTCCACGCCGTTGGATCCATCACTACCAATTAACGCCAGGGAGATCACCGGTCGGCTGCTGCTGGATGCCACTATCCCATATGAATGGAAAGAGAAGCCGATTCCCATCGAACTCGATAAGGAAATGGTCAAGAAAGTCAAAGCCCGCTGGTCGGAATTAGGGCTATAGAAAGGCAAAAGGAGATACAGGCATGTCCGACACCAGTTTGTTAGAGGGCAAGAAGATTCTTATTGTGGATGATGAACCGGATGTTTTGGAGGTGTTGACAGAGCTGTTGGATATGTGCGATGTGGTGACCGCCTTAACATTTGAAAAGGCCAAGGAGTTAATGGAATCCCGAAGTTTCGATATCGCCATTTTAGATATAATGGGCGTAGATGGCTACGGCCTTTTGAGCATCGCCAAGCGGCGACGGATTCCGGCGGTCATGTTAACGGCTCATGCATTTACTCCTCGCAATCTGGTCAGAACCATAAGAGAGGGCGGTTGCGCCTATATCCCCAAAGAGGAGATGAGCGGCATCGCCGGGTACCTGGTTGATGTCCTCAAGGCAGTGGCAAGTGGTAACAACCCATGGGACTCTTGGCAAAAAAGGCTGCCGACCTCCTATTTCGAAAAGCGATGGGGCGCGGCCTGGGCGGATGCCGATAAGGAGTTCTGGGCAAATTTCAAGGCCGGCCTTAAGGCCAGGCGTTCCGACCCAAAGGATTGAAGACTCCGGGCATAGCAATTTGAATAATGATACCATTCCTTAAGGAGGTTAGTTTTGAAACCGATTCGTTATAAAAAAGAGATGGTCGATGAGTTCCTGCGTGACGGATACTGGACCCAGGAACTTTTTTACGATTTTTATGAACGCAACGCCCGCGAACTGGGTGACCGGGAAGCACTGGTGGACTCTAAATACCGAGTTACCTGGGCCGAGGCCAAGAAACTGGTTGACGCCATAGCTATTTCATGGGTCGATTTGGGAATCCCCAAATTTTCGCGCATCATCATTCAATCCCCAAACAGTGTTTACGGATTTTTGGCGCGGATAGCCGCCGAAAGGGCCGGACTTATTTCGCTTACCGTCTATCCTTATTTGCGTCAGCTAGAACTGGAATATATGGTAAAGCGCACCGAAGCCACATCTGTAGTGATACCCAACGTGTACCGTAATTTTGATTATCTGGAAATGTATAAGGGACTCCAGACGCAGTTTCCCCACCTGCAGTATATTTTCCTGTTTGATGATGAAGTGCCGCTCAATGCTCCCGGAAAGACCTATTCCCTTACTTCCATGGCTCAGGAGCGGGTTAAGAAACCTGTGGATGAAGCCAAACTTGCGAAAAGACGCCTGGATCCAATCTGGAATATTTCTCTGCTGACTACCACCAGCGGCACCACCGGAATACCAAAGCTGGTGGAATGGCCGGCGGCTCCAAGGGTATGTACCTCCAAGGGGCGGGTGGACATATGGAAGCTGACCAAGGATGATATCACCATGGCAATTGCACCGCACGCAGGTGGTGCTGCCGGGACTTTGACTTATTTTGCCGCGCCGATCGCCGGAGCGAAAACAGTCATGTTGGAGGAGTTCACCCCTGAAGACGCCCTTGCGCTCATCGAAAAAGAG
Source organism: uncultured Desulfonema sp. (assembly GCA_964402865.1). Lineage (GTDB taxonomy): Bacteria > Desulfobacterota > Desulfobacteria > Desulfobacterales > RPRI01 > RPRI01. The sequence continues at coordinate 6,109 of CAYODW010000041.1, forward strand.
AAAGCCACGGCCATTGGAGTGGTGCCGACTCACCTGATCCGCATGTTGGAAGCCAATCCGGCCAAGTACGATTTGAGTTCTTTGCGCTTCATCCGCTCGGCCGGTGGTTATCTTTCGCCCCAGGTTGCCGAAGAGGCAGAAGAAGCTTTCAAGGCGGTTATTACATCCGATCTGGGCACCCAGGATAAAGGATCCGTTTCCGGCTGCCGGGTAGAGGACAGCAAGGAACTGCGCCGTCGCACAGTGGGACGAATGCTGCCCGGTAACAAGGTGCGGCTGATAGACGAGCAGGGCAAGGAAGTTGCGGACGGCGAACCTGGGATTCTCTATTTCCGAGGCCCTCATGCTCCTGCGGGGTATTATCGGGATGAGGATCTCACCGCCACTGTTTTTGACAAAGAAGGCTGGTGTACCACCGAAGATATCGTCAAGTTCGATGAAGGATGCCTCTGGATTCTGGGGCGGGCCAAAGATATGGTTATCCGGGGCGGACAGAATATCTATCCGGCGGAAATCGAAGGACTCCTCAACGAACACCCCAAGGTCTCATCGGTGGCTATTGTGGGCTATCCCGACCGGGAGATGGGGGAGCGATGTTGTGCGTATGTGATTCCAAAGCCTGGTGAAAGCTTCACCTTCAAGGAGATGGTGGACTTTTTGAAAGGCAAGAAACTGGCCATGTTCAAGGTCCCTGAGCGGTTGGAGATTGTGGCGGAATTTCCGGCAGTGGGCGATTCCGGCAAAGTCAACAAAGAGACTTTAAAGAAAGAGATCGCCGCCAAGGTGGAACGCGGAGAATAGAGGCGGGAGCAACCTAATGCAAAAAAGAGTATTAATCATTTCCACCTTGGATACAAAAAGCGCCGAGACCGAATATCTGAAGATGAAACTGGAATCGATCGGTCTCGATGCCCTGGTGATGGATCTTTCAATGGGTGGTGAAGGTCTGTTTGCCGGCGATATTACCCCCCGTCAGGTAGCCGAAGCCGGAGGCAGCAGCCTCGAAGCGATTTGGAGTTCCAGGGAACGGGCAAAGATTACTGCTGTCATAATTGCAGGCGCCTCGCGTTTGGCCGGACAATTCTTAAGTGCTGGTAAAATCGATGGAGTTGTGGGTGTCGGTGGTTCCACCGGTTCGCTTATGGCCACTGAAGTCATGCGCACATTACCTTTCGGTTTACCCAAACTGATGATTTCCTCCACTGCCGCCTTGCCGGGGCTCTCCACGCACTACATCGGGACAGGGGATATCGCCTTGTTTCATTCGGTGGTTGAAATATCCGGGGTGAGCGATCTCTTGAAAAATGTGTTCGACCGGGCCGCCTTTGCAATGGCCGGGATGGTGTCAGAGGGTATCACCCAGCCAAAGGCTTGCAAAGGCAAGGCGATTGCCCTTACCATGCTGGGGCCTTGCGAAAAATGTGCAAGTCTGGTTCGCATTGGATTGGAACAGGCAGGTTATCAGGTCATCGGTTTTTCCGCAGCCGGAATTGGTGACCGGGCTATGGAGACAATGATCGCAGAAGGTTTTTTTCATGGTGTGATAGATCTCGCACCCGGAGGAGTGGGTGAACATTTTTTCGGGTATATGCGTGATGCCGGACCAAACCGGATGGAATCGGCCGGTTTGGCGGGTATACCGCAGGTGATCTCCAGTTGCAGCGTAAACCACATGACTCCATCCAAATCTAAATACAAACAGAATTTTGATAAACGCCGCAAATATGATCTGGACAAATACAGGGCCTGGTTGCGGCTTAATCCGGATGAATTGAAAGCCGTTGCGGAAATTTTTGCCGAAAAATTAAATTTAGCTAAAGGGCCGGTTAAGATGATTATTCCCCAAAAAGGCTGGTCTGGTGTGGACAGGCCTGGACAGCCGACCTATGACCCGGCTGAGGATCGTGTTTTTATTGATACCCTGAAAGCCCGCCTCAATCCGCAAATAGAAATTTTGGAAGTAGATGCCAATATGGAAGAACCGCAATTTGCCCAAGCGGTGATTAATCTGGCTTTGAAGATATTATAGTACATAGTTGCCGGATTATGGGTGCACACGAGTCCCGCATGAAATTTACGATAAGACTTCAAAAAGATAACGGTATTTGATGATAACTGACATATTTGAAAAACAACTTCTGCAGGCTGCCGAACCTTATCTGCAAAGTGGACGAAAAGGTGACTTGGAACATACTTTGCGGGCTGTCGATTACGGCAGATACCTGCTGGAACGTGAGCCGGGAGATCCGGCGATCGTCCTGCCATGCTTATACCTGCATGATATCGGCTGGAGCCGGGTGGACTATCAGGATTTTCTCAATGCCACACCGGCCAAAAAAAAGGATTGTGTAAGCTTGCGGCAGCATATGCAGGAAGGCTCGCAGTTGGCCGCAGGCATTCTGGAGGGGTTGGCATGCAATTCTGCCATATGTGACCGGATTATTGCTATCATCGCCGTGCATGACGAACCGGAAGCAGTAATTGCCATGCAAGATCTTAATGCCACTTTGGTTATGGAAGCTGACCGCCTGGACCGTTACGGCCCTGAGAGTATCCGCCGCTATCAGGCGATGTTCGGGGAGGCTTATGCTGCCTGGCAGGAAGCGAAAGCAGTGAGACTGGAGGGACTGGATGCATGGTTCAGGACAGAAACAGCCATGGCATTGTCCCGCAAACTGGCCCGTGAAATCGGGCTGTTTGAGGTCTGAGCATGTTAACAGGGCAATATCAACACAATTAATTTTGATTGTTTCGTAAAAAGTCAAAATATGCTCACTTAATGGGCTTTTTGGAAATTTTTAAATCACCTCGCTAAATCACAAGAAGATTTCGCCTGCGGCGGTCAAAGCCTTGTGATTTTTAACGCTCAATAATTTAAAAATCTATTTCCCAAAAATCTCAAATCCGTTCGCATATGACTTTTTACGAAACCGCTAATTTTACATTGAGCAGGCATAGCGACAATGAAGGAGCGACATTGTCCGATACTACATTTATGGTAAAAACCAGCACAGGTGCTTATGACATCCAGGCCGAGGTGCGACGGATCGGAACGGATCTGCTGGTTGCCATCTGGGGCGGCGAAATGCCGCACATCGGGGCTGTGGCCGTAGCCCAACCGCGGCCCAGTTTAAGGGATCCTAACGTTTTAAGCGCCACGGCCTCAGTGATTTGCCTGCCTGCCCACAAGGAATATGAGATTGCCAAGACGGTTGCCGAAACTTTGGCGGCGGCGTTCAATACTCAAGTTGTTGTGACCGCCGGCATTCACTGGGACGATATACCACAAGCGGGAATAGAACTGGTGATTGCAAACAGCAAAACTCTGGTGAGTTTGATCCTGGAGCAGGTCGCATCCCGGTGGCCACTGTTGGCAGAACTTAAAAAAAGCCAATAATTAGAATATCGAATATCGTACATCGAATTTCGGAGCACGATATTCGCTGTGCGAACGGCGGTATTTTGGGCTGCGCGGTTTCCATGGATTTCCGCCAAAGACCTTTGGCTGGTTGACAAAGGGTTCGGCATTATTACTGCGGATCGCCTACGCACCCACACCCAAACGAAATATATTTATGAAGTTCTCTATAGAATGTATGGCTCAAAATATGGAAGGTAAAGGCATGAAAAATCGAATAATTGTTGGAATGTCAGGAGCAAGCGGCGTCATTTACGGGGTGCGGCTGCTGGAATTGTTGCGCTATACAGAATATGAGACACATCTGATCATCAGCGAAGCAGGCAAACTCAACATCGGGATCGAAACCGATTACAAAGTTGAGAATGTTCTGGCTATGGCCGATGTTACATACGAACATAACAATATCGCCGCGGCAGTGGCCAGCGGCTCCTTTTTGACTGCCGGCATGGTAGTGGCTCCCTGTACCATCAAGACACTGTCAGGGATTGCAAACTCTTACACCGAAAACCTGTTGGTTAGGGCAGCCGATGTGTGTCTGAAGGAAAAGCGGAAACTGGTGTTGGTGGTGCGCGAAACCCCCCTGCACAAAGGCCATCTGCGCTTAATGACACAGGCGGCCGACATGGGCGCCCATATCCTGCCTCCGGTGCCCTCCTTTTATCATCATCCCAAAACCATCCAGGACATTATCGATCAGACCATCGGCAAGATATTCGATTACATGGGCATCGAACACAATTTGTTTCAGCGATGGGGGGAGGAAGCAAGTACAGGCGAGCCCTCCGGCAGGCTGAAGGTCTGCTGATCCAAAGCTATCTCCTTTTTATTGGATCAGGATATCGGGAAGCATTGAAAGTGAGGATATCCGGTATGTTGCTATATCAGCATTCTCTCCTGTGACTATGCTTTCTCCGCCGGAAAGAAAACAGGAAGCCATGGGTACACGGTCTGCTGCAAGGATATCATTGAGTGAATCACCTACAAATAATGATCTGCCGGCAGGGGCATAAAGCTTTTTCAAAGCCAGCTTTAAACTTTCGGGGCGAGGTTTAAGATATTCGACATCATTTCTTGACAAAACCAATTCAAAATGTCCGGCAAGACCGAACTTTTCCAGCACCGTTTCTGATGCATAGACTCCGCAGTTGCTTACTACTCCCATCCGGTATCCGTAATCCGAAAGCCTGGCCAGTGTATCCACCGTATCCGGATATGGTACCCAACGGCTCAGAGCATCACGGTCATATCTCTCGTAAATATCAGCCAGCTGGTCAAAAAGACTTTTGGAATCCTCTCTCTTCCAACCGCCTGTAATATCACGAGTACTATTATATAGACCGGCATAACTTGGCGATTGCCCGTAAATAGCAGGATCAATGCCGGCATTGACCAGAACCTGAAGGATTTCTTTAACAGCATTATTCAGGCGCCATTGAAAATCAACGAGTGTCCCTTCAAGATCGAACAGTATGATATCAAATTTTCTTTCGGCTGCCACGGCGTGAAAATCTCCTGAAAAAGAAAAGTGTTATCCGTTTATTTTTTCAATCTTAAAAAGAACGGGTTTGAACCAGTCTGTGCACCCTGAAATTGTCAATCCTTTTCCCCTTAACCATGGGAATTGAGCGCCGTTGGCGATAGCGATGATATCTTTTCTTATATCTGCCCAGGCCCAGTGGCAGAAGTTTTCAGGCATTTGAAATTCGGAATTAACAAGAAATTCATCTCCTTCCTTGAAAATACTGCACAGGCTACTGCTCTTCATCCCGTCTTTCATGTAGCCGTCAATTATATCCTGGTTAAGGGACCTTTTTATAACGGTAATCTTGCATTTTGGATGCTGAATCATTGGAATGATCCTTTCTTTTTATCTACCCAATCGGGTTTGCCGCCAGTCAAACATCGGGAATATGCATTTATAAAATTTAAACTTGCAATTTGTCAAGCTAAGCTCATATCCTACGATATGGCGATAGATCAGAAGTTATGAAAATATCTTGAGGTGTCTTTATCCTTGACAACCAACTCCCCTTTTGCAATATCTCGGCGTCCAGAAAGCAAATTGTTATCCCTGATTAAATCGGGCAAGATGGAGATATTTCATGCTTCTTAAACCGGACTGCATTCCCTGCATTCTTAAAATGACCTTGGATCTGCTTCGAAAACTTCCTATCAGCGAAGATCAGGTCGGCGACCTTTTCGATAGGGTGCTTGTATCCCCCGCGCTCAAGGGAAACAATTGGCGAACTACCAGCCCCCAGGTCATTGAAACAATAATGACGCTGATGAGAGATACCGTGGGGGATCCCGACCCGTTCTCCTCGTTAAAAAAGAAACAAAACGATCGAATGGAAGCTATATATCCGGACATGAAAAAATGGGTTCAGCAAGCCGCGGCTCCACTTGAAACAGCAGTCAAACTGGCCATTATCGGAAACGCCATAGACTTCATGATTGCCGGCGGACCGTCTGATTTAGCCGTCTTTATTAAAAACAGATTGGCTGCGCCATTATCTGCCAAGGATTTTTCAGAGTTTGAACTTAGACTGGCAAAGGCACGCTCTCTGGTTTATTTTGCCGACAATTGCGGTGAGATAATCGCTGATAAATTGCTCATTGAAACATTAAAAGCTTTCTCTCCGCGGATTGAAGTATTCCTGGTGGTGCGGAGCATGCCGGCCCTGAACGATGTTACCCGAAAAGAAGCACTGTCTGTAGGAATCGACACCGTGGCAGGTATTGTTGAAAACGGCGTGGATGGGCCGGTTCCCGGAACAATTTTGTCGAGGTGTTCAAAAGAACTCAACCACCTTGTCAATCAGGCAGACCTTATCATCTCTAAAGGTGGCGGGAATTTCGATACGTTGAGCGAAGTAAATGCCAACCTGAGCACCGATATCACCTTTTTGCTACTTTCAAAATGCGTCCCATACATGCAATACTTCGGTGTTGACATGAACGATCTTATTCTTTTCAATGTTTTACGCAGGCAGGAGGAAGAATAATGGCTCCTAAACCCTGGAAGCTGATTCAAAGCCGCACCGAACGCCGGTTTACTATCTTCAATCTGCGAATTGACCGGGCCTGTTCACCGCGTACCGCCACCGAACATGATTTCTATATTTTGGAGGCGGCTGATTGGGTCAACGTGATTCCCCTGACATCCGGCGGGGATGTTGTGCTGGTGCGTCAATACCGTCATGGATTGCGGGATCTTTGTCTGGAAATCCCGGGAGGTATTATAGAAGCAGACGATTCTCCCGAAGAGGCCGCTCATCGCGAATTGTTTGAAGAGACCGGTTATCAGGCAGCAGAGATTCTTTCTCTCGATTATGTTTATCCTAACCCTGCGTTTTTAAACAACCGGTGCTATACTTTCCTGGCTAAGGACGTAACATTGAAAGGCCGTCAGGTACAGGATGAAAAAGAGGATATCGAAGTCATCATAAAACCCCTGAAAGAGATTCCCGCCCTGATCCGGGAAGGACATATCCGCCATTCACTGGTCGTGGCTGCATTTTATCGTTATTTTATGGAGTGGCAATCAACCGCCTGAAGTCAACCATCTGAAGTATCCATAGGATTGAACTGGAAACAGCGGCCGTATTCTATAGTGGTTGTCAGAATAATATTCAGATTAAAACCATCAACCTGTTTGAGTATGTATGCGTATGCGAACCGCAGAAAATTCGTCACGGGCATTTTAAGAACGCCCCCGGACAGTCTATAAATATTATACAGGCGCAGGCTATAAAAGGCTTCGTGGGCGTCTATCCACTGGGGCTGCACTGTTTCCATGGATGCGAATATGGCGCCGTTGACGAAGGGCATATAATTGTTTCTGTGGATCGCATACGCACACATACCCAAACGGAACATATTTATGACATTTACTATACTCTGCTTTTATCGTGTTAAGGGTTTCTGTTCTGTTTCAAAAATCTAATAGCCCGTGGATTACCCAATTTTGCCGCAGCCTCCATGTCCGCAAATAGCTCCTCTTTCCGATTAAGCTTCCCATGTGAAAGAGCACGAAAATAATAAGCATTCTCAAGCGCAAAAGGGGGATTTGATCCAATAAATAAGTTTAGGTCACTTATTGCTTCCTGAAATTTATTAAGGTGATAAAAAACAATTCCCCTGTTAAAATAGGCTCTCACATATTTTGAATCCATATCAATTGCTTTATTTAAATCAGCCAAGGCATCCGGATATTTTTTTAAGTTAAGGAACGCTACACCTCGATTTACATAAAACTCATGATTATACGGATTTATTTCAATTGCCCTGTCACAATCCTTTATATTTTCCAAACCGGCTTTTCCGGACATGTGATATGCCAGACAGCGATTGCTGTAAGGATATCCCCAATTGGGATTGAGTTTTATTGCCATGTCGAAATTCTCAATCGCCTGTGAATATGCTTTTTCTGCAAGATGGCAAAGACCTTTTACCTGATAAGCCCTATCACTTTTGGGATTTATTTCTATTGCTCTGTTAACATCCTTAATTGCCTGATCATAATAACGGCTTTTATAATAAGCAAAACCACGATTGATGTAAGCCCCCGCATTATTTGGCATCAATTCAATAGCTTTATTGCAATCGCTGATTCCTTTTTGTGGCTGATCTGCCTTGGCATATGCTAAGCCCCGAACGCTATAGGCCCTCGCATATTCAGGATTCAGCTCTATTGCTTTACTGAGGGCTGTAATTGCATCCTGGAGTTGACCGGAAACCATCATGGAATTCCCCTTGTCAAACCAGTCAACTGCATTCAACTCTTTTGTCAGGGCAATATATTTATTTTGCTCTTCTTGTTTCTGGCTGTTGTCAGGCGCAGTCTTAAGCTCCTGTTTTAACCTCTCGACTTCCAATAATAATTCCTTTGTTCTTTTTTTGGATTCCTCCAGCTCGCTTATGTTCTGCCGCTCTTCTTTTAAACTGGCGATTGATTTCTCCAGTTCTTTTGGATCAACCTGAATTTTAGCAACGATAAAATACGTATGGCCGTCCCATTTCTCTGTAATGATCTGAGCTCTCACTATGCCGGCGGTTAAAGCGATAATCTGGTCTCTGGTCACTTCATAATTTATAACCTCGGTATTTCTCTCAAGGTATGTGCCCAATTCTTCAAGCAGAAGGCTCTTGACCTGTTCAAGTGAAATTGTGCGACAGGATATTTTGCTGTCAGCCTCGCTGGCCTGGTATGAATATTCTTTCTGGTATGTTACCAAATCGGCAGATGCTCTGAGGGGTATTAGCATAGCCAATATCAGCATAATAAAAACTATTGTAAGAGACATGTGTTTTCTATTCATTTTTCCCCCTGTTTTAAGAAAAATAAATATAAGCTATCTTTTCAGCCTCTTTCCCCCGCAGTAAATAAAAAGACCGGCATCCCTTGCAAGGCATGCAATTGTAATATTAAGCTCTGTCGCGAGTTTTACGGCAAGATCGGTAGGGCGGGATATGGCAAGGATTACAGGTATTGCTGCTCTTGCCGCTTTCTGGACAAGTTCGAAGCTTACCCGCGAAGAAAGAACTAACAATGAGGCCTTCTCAAGTTTTTTTTCAAGGAAAAGCTTTCCAATTGCTTTATCGAGAGCATTATGGCGGCCGACATCTTCAGCAGCCGCAAGCAGTTTGCACCCCGAAGTGTAAAGAGCAGCAGCATGGGATGAGTGTGTTTCTTTTCTTAATGGCTGGTGTTCGGAAAGGGATTCAAGGCAAAGCAGGGCCTTGTTAATGTCAATTTTAATTCTATCCGACAAGGGACGGATTGTTTGATTGATATCCTCAATGAGCTCCTTCCCGCATAATCCACAGCTTGTCTGACTGATAAAGCCTTTTCTTTCGAGCAGATCCGATACCGCTTTATTTCTTGTAGGAGTTAGAGTGACCGTCACAACATTTGTATCTTCTCCATCGCAGAAGGCGATGGTTTTGATATCATCGACGGAATCAACTATTCCCTCGGCAAGGCAAAAACCTGCAACATGCGGAATTTCATCGCCCGGTGTCCGCATGACAACCGAATAGGGTTTACCCTGTATTCGTATGGAAAGAGGCTCTTCGCCTATCAAAAGATGCTTTACAGGAATATCTGTTCCCTTATTCCATTGTAAAACCTGATTGTCTGATAAAACAAATTTTATTTTATCTCCGGAACGGATGATTCCTCCTTCAAGGACTTTTGCGAAGACTCCTTCTCTTGGCATAATGCAGTCTCCGGCCTGATAAAAGATAGCGCATTTCTTTTTGCACTCTTTTCCGATCTGTGTGATTTCAACAAGGGCTTTTTCGCCGAGCTTAAGTTGTGTACCGACTGGTATATTTTTCCAGTCTATGCCTGTTGTCGCTATATTTTCTGCAAAATCTCCGAAAGTGACGTCGAGTCCGCTGTTTCTTGCTTTTTCTATGCTTTCGGATGCAAGAAAACAGACCTGCCTGTGCCATTTGCCGGCGTGAGCATCCCCGTTCAGACCATGATCAGCTATCAGCTCGGCCTCTTTTACACAGGATTTTCTGGTGCCTTTTTTCTTGCTGGTAGCTATTGAAACAATTTTCATAATTTTATAATTGTCCATATAAGATAAATAGTTAGAATGTTTTTATATCAGCTGGTTTGCATGAACAGGCAACAGGAGATTTATATTCCCTCCAGAAAGCATTAATGAGAAAAATGGCCAGAATAACGGCAGCAAAAACTTCCAGTTGAAAAGGTATTAATTCGGCCGTTTTTCCAATAGAAGCTTTCGAAGATATTTCCAATCCATTATATAGTAAATCGGTTAAAAAGCCAAAGGTAAGAGCACAGATTGAAATGGAAGCAAGGTATATTAAAAGGGCTTTTTTTCCAAGCATTTTATATACCATGCTTAATGATGCAATATTTGTCGCGGGGCCAGCCAGCAAAAAGACGAGGGCGGCGCCTGGATTCAGCCCTTTGAGAAGGAGCGCAGCGGCAATAGGTGTTGAAGATGTCGCGCAGACATACATCGGAATGCCTGTTATCAGCATAACAAACATGGCAAGAACATTGTTGCCTAAATATGATTCTATCAGATTATCGGGCATATAATACGATATAAGACCGGCAATAAATATACCTAAAACAAACCATTTCCCGATATCGCCCAGAAGGTCAATGAATGCATATTTTAATCCGGTAAATATTTTTGAAGACTTTATATAGTTTGATTTTCGATTTTTGCTGTTTGACGGAATACCGCAACAACTGGTTACGGGTGTCTTATGGATCAAATTTACAGGTGAAATGTTTTTACCCATGAAATTTTCAAATAATCCGGCTGTTACAGCCGAAATAAAGGCAACAGCCGGGCGGATTACTGCCATTAAAGGATCCATGAGTGCATACGTAATTGGAATGGAATCAACACCGGTTTCAGGAGTTGAAATTAAAAAAGCCAATGTTGCGCCGTTATTGGCACCCTGTTTTTTCAAACCGGCTGCCGCTGGAACTACTCCACACGAGCAAAGGGGTATAGGAATTCCGATAAGGGCTGACAAAAAGACAGACCTTATTTTGCCTTTTCCAAGATATTGCCCGATCATTTCTGTTTTTACGTAGGCATATATTAATCCTGCACAAAAGAATCCAAAAAGCATATAGATTGAAGATTCAAGAAACATGTGCCATGAAGAGCTGAGTATGCCGTATAATGCATTCATGGTATTCCCTTTTATTCCTCAGGACTTCTATTCAGATGCATGTTCAATGCTCTGTTTTATAAGAGAATTAACATGCTCATCATCAAGCCTGTAATAGACTATTTTTCCTTCTTTTCTGAACTGAACAATTTTTAACATGCGAAGGGTTTTCAAATGGTGCGAAATGGCCGACTCGGATATATTGCATACGGCGGCTATATCGCAAACACAAAGCTCACAAGCCGATAGCGCAATAACTATTTTTAATCTGGTCGGATCACTGAGAGATTTGAATATTTCTACAAGCGAATCAACCACATACGGTTGAGGAATGCTCTCCGCAGCGAACTTGACTTTATCAAGATGTATTATTTTTTCCTGGCACGTATCCATATCTACCTCCAATATATGAACAATTGTTCATATGTCAAATTATAAATCATCTGTCAATAGGAATTTTATATTTTGTTAAATTTGACCGAATGAGTTAAAAAAAAGATAGAAGATGCAGGATTGACCTCTTCGGAATGAAATCTTCGGAGAAATCCAGAAGAAGTTGAAGATAATTGACTCGTTTCCAATGCTATAGCCCGATCTATAGAAATTATAGGCGAAGCAGCTTCGCGCATATCGGATGAATTCAAATTTTCTTTTAGAGAGATACCTTGGCAGCAAATCATAGGAATGCGCAACATGATTGTACATGCTTATTTCGATATTGATTTTGAACTTGTTGCAAGCACCCTCAAATACGATCTGCATCCCTTAATTGTGAGATTGAAAAAAATCATTTCGGAATCGGAATAGATCTTGTAAGCTCAACTACAGTAGCGCCCCAGCCGCCTGCTTCCGTAGGGGCGTCTTTGAAGGATTCGACCAGAGGGCTTTTCTTTAGTATTTCCATGACCCCTTTTTTAAGAAATCCCCGGCCTTTCCCATGTATCACCCGCACAGTTAAAATGCCGTTTTTTACGCATTCGGAGAAATATTCGGGAAGAAGGACTGAAACCTCTTCCGGCCTGAAGGTGTGAAGATCTATAAAATCTTCAATGGGTATTTTAACTGGGTTCATATTATGTGAAATAAAGGGTTCCGGGATTCCAGGGTTCAAGTGGTCACAGGAAGAAGTGACCGCGAGTCCGGGTCATGATTTTTATAGTTTATTTTCGCCTTTTCAAAACTGGTAGTAGCGTAACAATACCGGCATCCGTAAATGCAGGAGTTATACATTCCTATATCTTTGCTTGAAACGCAATTACAGTTTTTCCTCTGGGAAGAATCCTTTTTTAAATCAAGGTTTTTTCCGAAAACCTCTGCAATGTAAATATCATCTATGCATTTTCCGGCGGGTATGCCGAAACCTGTCGAGTCTATTTTGGATGCACAGCTTCTTATTTCAATACCGTTATTAAAGGCAATCCTGACCAGGGAGATTAACAGATCATGTTCGTTCGAATAATTCCATTCGCTGAGAAAAAAACCTTCATAATTCAGTCTTTTTAATCTTGCTTCAGTTTTTCTGTATATATCCACAAAACTTATTATGCACCGGAAAGTATAACCGCGCAACCTGTCCGCAATAAATTCAAATCGTTGTTTATGAAACTCTATATCCGTTATGTTGCTTAACACTATCGGATCATACCGCCAGAACACCTTTTCTGGTCCAATTTTGTCTGAAAGTTCTCGGAAAGTCTGTAAGGATGTTTCACATGATGGCGATTTCGGATCTAGTATCAGGGGATTGTCCATGAGGGTATAAAGGAAATAATAATGATATCTCCTCTCATCAAGTTCTTTCAGATGCGGAATAAGCGGTTTTGGATTTCGGGTCCAGAACACAAAAAGATCAACATTTTCAGGAGCAATAGAAATATCTGAAACCTGGTTCGGGTTGAAAGGATTCGGAACTGTGCAAAAACCCGCCCGGACCCTGTTCATAAACCACTTGGTGTAAAAGGCCGGAATGTCGGTTCTGCGGCTTGCGCTTATAATCATTTTACAGCATTTCAACTACATGTGGTTTATTATTATTGAGCTTAATTAAAGCTCCTTTTCCTTTCATTCCAATACTGCAGTTTACCACAAGCGTCTTTCCCAAAAAAGCGCTTCCCGGCATTTCATGGATATGACCGCAGATAAACAGTTGCGGCTGGAGCCTTGTAACAATTTCCCGAAGGCTTTTGCATCCCGCGTGAAACTTTCCGATAACCTTGTCAAGTATTCCGAAAGGCGGCGGATGAGCTATGAGGATTGTATCTTTTTTTACGAGCGGTTCAAGTTTTTCGACTGTCTGCTTTTCACAAAACTGGATACGGGATGAAAATGGCACGGGTATTGTTCCACCGACTCCTGTGAAAGAGAATCCGTTAATAACAATTTCTGAAAAGTGCAAAAATGAAATATTTGGGGAGAGCGCAGAAAGACTCGCAATTTTTTTTGAATCCGAATTGCCCCGTACGACAAGAACCGGCAGATCGGCGTCGCTGAAAAAAGGCATTATATTATTTGAAGGTTTAAACAATGAATTTGAATCACCTGCAATAACAAGCAGATCCGGTTTTAAATTTGAAATGGTATCAAGTATTGAAGAGACTCTGTTTTTACGGCCATGAATATCGGCAACGGCGTATATAAGCATATTATGTTTCCGGTTTTTCAAATATTGCTGGACTCCCGTTCCCTGATCGGAGTCGAGGACAAGTTTCACGGGAGTGACTGGATTTTATACTTTTCACATAACTATCAGTTTTTTTGTTTAAAAAATACGGAGATAAGTGAAGTTTGTCAACAAAAAGCGAGCGGGTGCTCGTTTTCACTTGACAAAGCAGACAGCTTCGTAAAAAGTCCGGATTTCAGAACGAAGACAGCAAAGAGAGGGATAAGGAAATATTAATGGAATTTTTTTTCAAGCCAAAGGGAATAGCGCTTATTGGAGCAAGCTCCAATCAATATAAAGGAGGAAACTCCATACTTAAAAACCTGTCAAACGGATACAAAGGTAAAATCTATCCTGTTAATCCGGCTTATCCTGAAATAGAAGGGCTTAAATGTTATCCGTCGGTTCTGGATGTGCCTGATCCGGTTGATCTTGCAATTGTATTTGTTCCGGCACGACTTGTGCCGGGTGTAATACGTGAATGTGTTCAAAGAAAGATTCCGGGAGTCATGATTGAATCCGGGGGGTTTGCCGAAACAGGAGATAGCGGCAAGTCGCTGCAAGGCGAATTAAAGGAAATATGTGAAAAGACCGGAATCAGGCTCTGGGGGCCGAACTGCATGGGCCTTGTTGATTTTATTTCAAAGAAGGTTTTTTCTTTTGTCTCTCCTACGCTATGGAACTATGAATTTATTAAGGGAAATGTATCTCTTATTGTTCAGAGCGGAATGCTTTCGGCGGGTTTCATAATAGATTTAATGTCCCACGGCGTAATGGGAATAAGCAAGGTCTGCTCTATAGGAAACAAGGTGGATGTCGATGAATGTGAGCTGCTTGAATATCTGCTTGAAGATCCTGAAACTGCAGTGGTGGGATTATATCTGGAATCTTTTACAGACGGACGGCGCTTTCTGGAGATATGCAGGAGTTCACAAAAACCGATTGTTGTTCTAAAAGGCGGAAAAAGCGCAAAGGGAGCCGCCGCCGCAATGAGCCATACTGCAAGCCTTGCGGGAAACAGCTCTGTTATAAGCGGGGCTCTGGCCCAGGCAGGTGTTGTGGAAGCTGTTGATTTTAAGCAGATGACCGATCTGTGCAGGGCGCTTGCCATGTATCCGGAAGTTCCCCGCAGAGTCACGGGAGGCGTTGCGGTTCTAACATTCAGCGGAGGCGCGGGAATTGTATCTTCGGATTTTATAGAAAAAACGTCGCTTTCAATAGCCGAACTTTCCGGATCATCGAAGGATGCGCTCAAAAAAATCAATCCGGAGTGGATGCCGGTTGCAAACCCGGTTGATCTCTGGCCTGCTGTTGAGAAGGGCGGTTCCGAGAAAGCATATAGCGAGGCAATGAAAGCCGTTTGTGATGACCCGAATGTTGACGCGGTACTTCTCCATTATTATGCGGGCGGATTTGCGCTCAACTTTGATATTTCAAGCCTGGTTAACATTGTCCATAAATCCGGTAAACCTATGTTCTGCTGGCTGCTCGGAGAGGCCGGAAAGGCAAGAAAATTCCGGACGGAAACTCAAGCGCTCGGAGTTCCGGTATACCGGGAGCTTTACAGGGCTATTGAATGCATGGCTGCTGTATTTGAAAGGGAAAAACCTGTAAAAAGAGAGATTCCGACTCATGCGCCCAGGCATGCAATTTCTGAAAAATTCAAGGCGGAACTCGGGAAGAGTAAAGGCGCACTCGATGAGCATATCTCGAAAAAAATTCTTGACGGATATTCTATTCCAGTAGTTGAAGAGAAAATCGCAAATTCTGTTGAAGATGCTCTTAATACGCCCGGGTTATTTGGTTTTCCTGTTGTAATGAAAGGAATTTTACCAGGCGAAATACATAAGACGGAATCGGGCCTTGTGCGGCTTGGGGTCTCTTCCGAGGATGAAGTAAAGAAGATTTTCGGCGAGCTGAATAGTAAAATGGCCGGAAAAGGAAAAATCCTTGTTCAGAAGCAGATGGAAGGCGGGCTGGAACTTATTGCCGGCATGATTCGGGACCCTCAGTTCGGGCCGTGTGTCATGCTGGGGCTTGGAGGTATTTTGACCGAGATTTTGAAAGATACGGTTTTTGCTGTTGCGCCGGTAAGCTATAAAGAGGCTCTTTCGATGATAGGGCGGCTTAAATCGCAGAAACTCATAAATGGGTTCCGTGGATATCCGCCTGTTGACAGAGAAGCCCTTGCGAAAATATTGGTTGGACTGGGGGATCTCGGATATGAAAATCCGAATATAAAAGAGATAGACATTAACCCCCTGATTGCCGTGAAAAACAGTATTGTCGCCGTTGATGCCGTGATTGTGCCCGGCTGAAATAATCAGTTAATTCGCCTGCTGCCTGGATTCAACAATTCGGCGCGCGGCATTTTCCAGTACATGCACTCCTATTATCATGTTTTTAAAGCGTTCGTCTTTTGTCTGACCATGATAATAACGGTAGTAGATCTGCTGGGCTATTACGGCGAGCCGGAAGAGACCGAAGCAGTAATAAAAGTCAAAACTGCCGGTTTCAAGTCCGGAGAGTTCGGAATAGAGCTTTACAATCTCCTCTCTGGTCGGAGCTCCTTCGGCGTTTGTCGGCATCATCCGTATGGCCTGCAGATCTCGATGATCGTTATTCTGTATCCAGTAGGCAAGAGAATTCCCGAGATCCATTAAAGGATCTCCAATTGTAGCCATCTCCCAGTCGAGCACTCCGACAATATTCATCGGATCAGATTCATCCAGAACTATATTGTCGAGCTTGAAGTCGTTATGTATGATACCCGGTTTTATAGAATCAGGAGGCATATGATCTGTGAGCCAACTCATCACTTTTTCCGCGTCAGGGGCGTCTGGGGTTTTCGCCGCCTTGTAGCGTTCAGACCAGCCGGTTACCTGCCTCATGACATAGTTGTGCGGTTTTCCGAGATTCTCAAGCCCTATTTTTTTGTAATCAATCGTATGCAGTTCGTACTGTACTTTCAGAACCTTCCGATAGAGCTCATTTGTTTGGGAAGGCGTGAGAGTCATACCCTCCGAAAAGTCACGGCGCAGTATAATGCCTCGTATTCTCTGCATTATATAAAAAGAGCAGCCCATTATTGTTTCGTCTTCGGAAT
>CAYODW010000042.1:0-22495 GCA_964402865.1 uncultured Desulfonema sp.
TACGCAAACGATTGTCCGGAGAAGAACGACAGGTCAGGTATGAATTCAGAGGAATCAAGAAAACCGGAGAAATGAACTATATTGAGATGTTCGGATCAAGATCTCTTTTCAAAGAAAAGCCTGCCATCACGGCAACCGTATTGGACATCACCGAACGCAAAAAAGCTGAAGAGGCTTTGCGCCACAGTGAAGATCAGATACGGCTCCTGCTGAATTCCACTGTCGAAGCGATATACGGTGTCGATCTTAATGGGAACTGCACGTTCTGCAACAACGGGTGCCTCCGCATGCTCGGATATAAAAACCCCGACGAATTGGTCGGAAAGAACATGCACCAGCAAATTCATCACAAGCACAAGGATGGAACGCCCTTCCCCGAGGAGGAATGCCGGATGATCCAGACAATCCGAAAAGGAGAAGGCGCTCACGCAGATGATGAAGTGCTCTGGCGGGCCGATGGCACCTGTTTTCCCGCCGAATACTGGTCTTATCCGCAATACAGTAATGGCCGGATCAATGGCGCAGTAGTGACTTTTCTGGACATTACCGAACGAAAACGTGCGGATGAAGAGATCAAGATGCTTGCAATAAGCGATGCGCTGACGGAATTATACAATAGAAGAGGTTTTATTACTCTTGCTGAACAGCAGATAAAAAGGGCAAACAGAATAAATAAAACCCTCGCCCTTTTTTTTATAGACATTGACGGATTAAAAATAGTTAACGATACCCGGGGGCACGAAGAAGGCGACAGGCTTCTGATTAATGCGGCGAATATTTTAAAGCAGACATTCAGAGAGTCCGACATCATTGCCCGCATCGGCGGAGATGAATTTGCCGTTCTTGCCGCCGTTAATGCTTCTGAAACTTCGGAAATCGTTTTGGGCCGTCTTACAGAGCATATCAGAAGTCACAATACTCTCCCTGACCAACGGTATGAAATTTCCATGAGCATTGGCACTGCAATCTATGCTCCGGCAATTCCCTGCTCACTCGATGATCTGATGTCACGGGCCGATCAATTAATGTATGAGCAGAAAAAAGAAAAGGCCGGCCGGAGAAACTAAGAGTAGAAAGGTAAGGGGTATTCTCATATAAACTGAGTGAAGAAAGAAATGACATGTCAAATTATAACGCAAGAGAAAAATCTGTTCGTAAAGCAGGAGTTTTTTTATTAATTCTTATCCTTTTAAGTTGTACCGGATGTGGCAAGCTTTTTGAACAGCCTAGTTTGAAAATACATAGTGTTCATATAAAAAAGATAAGAAATCTAGAAGCTTTTTTTAGGGTAGATATCGAAGTATATAACCCAAACCTTATATCTTTTGAAATAAAAAGCATTGAATGTGAAGTCGAAATGGATGGAAAACCTGTCGCTTCCGTAGCCTATGAAGTAAATGCCCTCATTCCGTCACGCGGTACAGTCATAGTGCCCTTTGAAGTCCATTCAACCTCTTTTGATATAATTTCCAATCTTCTTAACATATTAAAATCAAACCGAAAAACCGAAAACAAAAAAATTGATTACAAAATTAACGGGAAAATAAATCTGAGCAGTCCCTTTTATGCGCCTTCATCTTTCGCTTTTAATTCCAAAGGCGATTTGCTTGATAAACTGGGGCTTTCCAGGAAACAGTGAATAGACGATCTCGGCTTCTTTCTTGACTTAAAATCATTACCCCAATATACTTATCCAGCTTTGTAACCGTATTCCATTATAAGCCTTTTGAGGAAAATATATGCTTACAGTTAAAGACATCATGAAAACGAACATAATTTCGGTTTTCCCAGAAAATGAAATTACATATGCCACAAAACTTCTTCTTGAAAACCATATTAACGGTCTTCCGGTAATTGACGAAAACGAAAAACTGGTCGGGATTATCTGCCAGAGCGATGTAATTGCGCAGCAAAAAAAACTTCCTATTCCATCTTTTTTTTCCTTTCTTGATGGTTTTATATCTCTTTCATCAATGAAAAATCTCGAAAAAGAGGTGAAGAAGATTTCAGCCGTCACCGTTTCTGAAGCCATGACTCCGAACCCGGTAACAGTAAGACCGGATACATTGATTGAAGTAGTCGCCGCTCTGATGGTTGACAGCAATTACCACACTATTCCAGTTGTTGAAAGCGGAAAACTTGTAGGAATTGTCGGCAAAGAAGATATCTTAAGAACCCTTATTCCAAGGAACGGAGCATGAAGCTTGGAATCACCGGACTGCCCGGTTCCGGAAAATCGACAATATTTGAAACTCTTACCCAAAATATCCAGAACGAAGGTCACAAGGTTGAAAACCTTATAGGAACAATAGAAGTGCCCGACAGCCGGGTTGAGATTTTGTCGGATATGTACAAACCACTAAAAACCATTTTCGCAAAAGTAGAATATTATCTTCCCGCGATTCACACGCAGAAAAGCGACGCAAAGAAAGATCAGAATATCTGGACACCGGTTAGAGACTGTGATGCCCTGATACATGTTGTAAGGAATTTTTCAGGATACGGACTTGCATCTCCATCGCCGTATAAAGACTTTCTTGCTATAGACCAGGAGCTTATTATTGCCGACCTTGTCACCGTTGAAAAACGAATAGAGCGTATTGAAACCGATAAAAAAAGGGGGAAAAAAACGGATCAGGAGGAGTTTACCCTTCTTATGTCCTGCCTTGAAAACCTTGAAAAAGAGGTTCCTTTAAGAAAAATTACTGAAATAGCATCCGCACAGGTTTTAAGAGGTTTTGCTTTCGTGTCGGCAAAACCGGCGCTTGTTCTGTTCAACAATAGCTATGATGATGACGGATTTCCTGAAGTGCAGGATCTTATGACAAAAGAAGAGTGCATGATTATCCGTGGTAAACTGGAACAGGAGCTTTGTCGAATGTCTCCTGAAGAGGCAGAAGATTTTCTATCAGAATACGGTATAAAAGAATCTGCAAGAGAAAGGGTAATAAAAAAATCCTATGAGCTTCTGGGTCTTGTCTCATTTTTTACTGTCGGCGAAGACGAGGTAAGGGCCTGGACTATTAAAAAAGAGACAAAGGCGCTCGATGCCGCCGAGGTGATTCATTCCGATATAAAAAAAGGATTTATCCGCGCGGAAGTTGTTTCATTCAAAGATCTTATAGATGCCGGAACATACCCGGAGGCTCGGAAAAAGGGCACCGTAAGGCTTGAAGGAAAGACCTACTGCGTACAGGACGGGGATATAATTAACTTCCGCTTCAATGTTTGATGGCTTCGTAAAAAGTCTGAAATCCCGTCACTCCCGTGAAAACGGGAGTCCAGAAATAGCTGAAAAGACTGGATTCCCGCTTTCGCGGGAATGACAAATTCTTCTCTTTTTAGGACTTATGCAATTGGCTCGGCAGTTTATCCTTTATAACCGGCTATCTTATCCACATTGTCTGTTAGTTCGTTGAAGATTTTCTCGGTTCTCACCCGCAGGTTTTCAAGCTCTTCTTCAGAAATATCCTTAGGAATGATGAAAGGATCATGAAATTCCATGACTACCTTGCTGAATGGATACGGAATTATGGTCCTGTCCCACGCCTTGTGAAAAGTTATGACTTTAGTTCCCGAACATGCAATTGGAATAAAATATGACCCTGTTTCCTTGGCAAGAACAAGCATTCCCTTTTTTAGTACACGGGCAGGCCCCCTGGGACCGTCAACAGCGGTACCGCAGAATTTCGGCGCCCCTCCCTTGTTCATATAGTCTATCATTGCAAGAAGCGCTTCTCCTCCGCCTTTCGAAGAAGATCCGCGAACAAAATCATATCCGAAGCGCTTTCCGACACGGGCGACAAGCTCTCCGTCCTTGCTCCGGCTTACCATTGCAACACCGTTTTTAATATTCCTGAAGAAATAGAAAAGAAATATGGCGTGCCTGTGCCAGGAGGCCACAACGATATTCCCCTTATCCTTGTTGCTCAGAAAATATTCCTCATAGATCTTCCTTTTTATTATTTCAACGCGGACAGTCCCGAACAACAGCCTGATAAGCCATGATGCAAGCAGGGAAAGAACAGTCATTCTCACCCGCTCCGTTAATGTTAAGTCTTTTATGAATTCAGCCATTTATTCTCCGCAACATGAATCAAGATCTTTGCATAACAAACGAAGAACCAGATATCATACATTTTACCATCAATAAACCCTTTTTGTTAGTGATCCAGGCTTGAAGTAACAGTAAAGCCTGCAAGAACTTTGTAAAAACAAACACTTGAACCCTCGAATCCTTGACCCCTTTATTACATATGGTTTAATTTTAAAAATTGGTGTATTATCATGGGAAACAAAATGGAGTAACTTGCTGTAATGTCCAGATACCGCAAATCCTTATATATAATTCTGTGCATTTTGTTTGTTTTTGCCGGCTATATCTTTATTTCCGTATTTTACAGATACATTCTTTCCTACGTCGAATCAAAAGTCATTCCCGAAGTCGCTAAAAATGCCGGCATAGATGACTTAAGCATTAATGTGAGAAGCGCTGGGTTATTCGGAGCTGAAATTGCCTCTCTGAGGTTTGGAAAAGAATCGGGCGCTCCTTCAATCGATTCCGTTATAATTGATTATAATCCGGTCGGACTTTATAATAAATTTATTAAAAAGGCGATTATAAACGGTGTTGAAATCGAGTGTGAATATTCTGAAGGAAAAATCAGAATACGTGGATTTGATTTAAACCGTTTTATTTCAAATATTCAGGATAACAACCAGCCGTCAACAGACCGGCCCAAAACTCTTCCTTTCGGAAGCATTGAACTCCGTAATTTAATTTTTATTTTACAATGGAAAGATAAAAAAATAAGGCTTCCCGCTGAACTTGAAATAATCCCGGGTGTTCAAAACAGAAGTCTGATAAACTGCAGGCTGAGTTTATATCCCAAAGACCATGAGATAAATCTTGCATCAGTTATTGACCTTGACAAAAACACATCAGTCATATCGATAAGTTCAAAAAAATTCCCCTTCAGCAGGTTCTCCGACTTTACGATGCTTGTTCAGGGAGTATCCCTTTCAGGAGCAGCCGACATAAGCGCAGATGCCGGGCTGCAGTTTTCCCCCTTTAAAATATCATCGGCTTCATGTGTTATAACTTCAAATAACCTTGAAATATCATATAATGACTTTAAACTGGAAAATCCGAGGGAGAGCAAAAAACCATTTATTCTTGATATAAGAAACAATGGTGAAAACGAATGGATATTTACAGGATCATCCATTTCTTTGGTTTCACCTGTACCGGTAACAATATCGAACCCGGAAGCCCGTTTGGCTGTAAAAGACAACTCACTTAAATCTTCAGGAAATTTTACAATTAAACCCGGATCTTTTATTCATGAAAAAGTCTTATATTACGGAAAAGAAAATTCTTTTGAGATACGGGGTAAATATTCTGCCGGTCTGGCAGGTAACGGAGCCTGGTACTTTAAAGCATCAGGCATCCCGTTAACCGGACATACCTTTGATAAAACAGGACTCAATTTCAGAGGTCTCGATATTTCATCAAACGGCATGGAGTTTGACGTATCAGGAAAAGGGAAAGGTAAAACAGGTCATATACAATATGCAGCTTCAATTTCAGATATAAGCGCTTCGAATGATAATCTGTCTTTAATAACACCTGAATTGACTGTCGGCGGCAAAGCAGAACTCGGCAATTCAAAGGTTACAGGATCAATAGACATAAAGGCCCGGAATGCGGTTGTTAAATCCGGCTCTGCAAAAACAGATATTCCAGTATTTTCTGTTTCGGGAATATTTGAGCAGAACGCTGGGACCCCTTTGCAATTTGATGGTGTCTTAAAATTCAAAGATATCGGCATGGATGATTCGAAATTACAATTTGCCGCATCAGGTATAGGAGGAACGATCCCTTTTGAATGGCCTTTTAAGACCACGGCGAAAAAAGGAAGCTTTTTTGCCGATGCAGTTTATTGGAAAGGTATGAATTTAGGTGCGTTTTCAGGAACAACAAGGCAGGATAAATCGGGGCTGCTTTTTGACGGCGTGCATAAAAGCTCTGTTCTGAAAGGCATGAGTGTTGATTTTTCAGGAAAAACTGAATTATTTGGTTCAAAAGGCCTTGAAGCAGAAATAAATTTTATTGTGCAGAAATATAATACAGGCTCCGATATAGATCTTGGCAGATTTTTTCCACAGGCAAAAGGAATCGCATTCGGAGGTACCCTTGAATTAAACGGTAAAATTAGCTTCATAGATAAAAAGCCGACCGGTTTTTTAAAGGGAAGCATTAAAGAAGGATCTTTTAGGTATAGCGATAAGGATATTCTTGTCGAAGGAATTGACATAAACCTTTTAATGCCGAATCTTTTGGCTGCCCGGAGTGGTCCAAGGCAGCGTCTCACGTTCAACAGGGCTTCGATCGGTGCATTACAACTGTCTGAAGGCAAAGTCGATTTTCAGATCGAATCTGCTGAATCCTTTTATATTGAAAAAAGCAGCTTTAAGTGGTGTAATGGCTCTGTAAATACTCAGTCTATAAGAGTCTCTTCGATAAATAAGGATTTGAGCCTGACGCTGTTCTGCGACCGGATAAATCTTGCAATGATTATTGATCAGCTTGGAGTTGCATCAGCCGAAGGAAACGGAGCTGTAAACGGCAAGATACCTGTGGAATATAAAAACGGAAAGTTAAGTTTTACAGACGGTTTTCTCTATTCTACTCCCGGAGAAGGCGGAACAATTCATATAACAGGCGCCAAACTTCTCGGGGAAGGAACGATTCCAGGCACTTCCCAGTTTACACAGATTGAACTCACAATGGAAGCACTCAAGGATTATATTTATGACTGGGTAAGGCTTAAACTTATAACCGAAGGAGAAGATCTTCTTTTATACCTCCAGTTTGACGGAAAACCCGCCAATCCGCTTCCGTTTATATATAAAAAGGATCTGGGCGGGTTTGTAAGGGTTAAATCGGCCGAGGAAGGCTCACGATTCCAGGGTATAAGGCTTGATATAAACCTTGTGATTCCTCTTGACAAAATCCTTCATTACCGGAATGCTTTAAACATATCACGATAACAAAAAGGATTATTATTATGATAAGTAAAATAGCTGTTTTTAGCGGAATGTTAGCTTTCTTTTTTATTCAGGCCTGCAACACCCAACACGAAGTCACGGTTGCACCGGTTGAAGTCAAGCCTATCCATATAATAATTGATGTAAATATCAAAGTGGATAAGGCTCTTGACAATTTCTTCGGAGATATCGATAAGGCAAAGTAATATTACCTTAATCAGCTCCAAAAGAATTGATTATTCTTACAGGATTCAAGGAGCCGGGGGTTCAAGGATTCGAGCGAAAAGGAGAAGATGTGATGACAGATAAAATTACAAAAATAGTCGTTCTAATAGTTATGGTTTTTACATGCTGCTATTCATTTGCGCAGGATGCAAAAGAATTAAAAGCAAGGATGTTGGAAAGAATACCGGTTGTCCAGGCCTTAAAATCAAAGGGAATCATCGGCGAAAACAATCTCGGATACCTGCAGTTCGTATCTTCAGCGAAAGAACAGGAGGGGATTGTTAACAGCGAAAATGCCGACAGGAAGGCGGTTTATACTGCAATTGCAAATCAGCAGGGTGCGAGTGTTGATCTTGTTGGAAAACGCAGGGCAATTCAAATTGCCGAAAATGCGGGCGCCGGCGAATGGCTTCAGGATAATGCGGGAAAATGGTACCAGAAAAAATAATGCCGTTTGCTATATTCCGGCAATCTCTTCCTTGAGGAGGCAGCAGGCTATTTTATACTCGGGGATTCCGTCTTTATTATAGTTCAAATTTCCGGGCTGTATGAGCCTGTTCATGACGCATCCTTCGGGAATGGAGAGTCCGAAAAGGTCCAGTTCATTTATTTTTTTAGTATCAACAAGCCTGCTTCCGTTAAATTCCATGCTGTTAATAGGATAGTCTTCACATAAAGGGCACCGGTAAACTCTCCCGTTCGGAAAAATAAAATAATTATCCGCAACAAGGCCGGCACATTCAAATTTTTCATCGGCATCAAGGTAAACTTTTGGATATGTGACAGTAATTCCAAATCCGGCAATTTTTTCCGCAATTTCCGGAATGGTATCGAGCCACTTTTTGCGTGATACCTGCGGATTCTCGACCTTCTGTTTTAAGTTCTTTCTCCTTGCCGTTTTCCCTCTTATTCCTATCACCTGGATAAAAAATCTGTCTATGCCGAGTTTGTCAAGCAAAGGGGCCATCAACCGAAGTTCATGAATATTGGCACTGCTTACGGTATAAATCAGGCTTGTGCTGAACCCTTTTGAAACAGCCTCTTTTATTCCCGAAAGGCATTTGTTATAAGAACCCCGTCTTCTTATCATGTCATTTGTAGTTATCGTTGCTCCGTCCAGGCTGAAACTTATGTAGTCAACCTCATCCGGCCCTATTTTTGACAGGATGCTGTTAAAAAGATAACCATTTGTGTCTATAGTTATCGATTTAAATCCCTTTTTTCTTGCGTGTTTTATTGCAAGAAAAAGATCTGGATGCAATGTCGGTTCACCACCCAGAAAGACAACATTCGCGCTCTCCTTTTTTACGGCAAATACATCAAGCCATAAATTTATGGTTTTGAGGGGAAGAGTGTTTTTCCCATGCTGCTCTTTATTTATATAACAGTGGCGGCAACTCAGGTTGCAATTTGTCAGAATATGAAAAAAAATATTGGTGAAATTTTTTGAGAATGAGACCGTTTCTTTATTTTTCATTTTATGCTTTTTCAAGACGCTCGATCTGTTTTTTAGCTTTTACAAGCTCATCACTTGTCAGGCGCAACCTCACTGACATATATTCCGCGAAGATCCTGTACAGTAGGAGAAGAAAATCGAGTCGTTCTTCCCTGCCGCTTTCGGTTGAAAGTTTTTTTTGCGCCGAAGTATCTACGGCCAGACATATGGTTCTGCCGACAGCATAAACAGAGGCGGATCTGCTCAGGCTGTCAATGATCCTCATCTCCCCGAAGATTTCACCGCTTTTGTCGATAGAAGCAATTTCTATATTATCTTTTTTAACAGAAATTTTTCCCGCGAGAAGAAAATAGAGCCACGGGTCGTCAGCTCCTTCCCGAATAATGATTTCCCCGTCTTCATATTCCCTGATCTTGCTTAACTTAAGAAGCTTGCCCAGGCTTTTTACTTCAAAATGCTTAAGCGTTGGAACGTTCATAAGCTTTTGAATATTCTGCATATTATCCTGAAGGCGTTTTGATTCAATCATAATTACTCTTTACTCTCTTTCCATGCAGTCTTTTGATAGGTTTTCATCAAATTGAACCGGATAACATCCGTCAAAGCAGGCCTTGCAAAAATTTTCTCCGGGATTTTCTATGCCTGTTGATTTAAGCAGGCCGTCTATACTCAGGTAATGGAGTGAGTCAAGGCCAAGAATATCTTTTAGTTCCGAAACTGATTTTGTCGCGGCAATAAGTTCTCCTCTTGTTGAAAAATCTATTCCGTAATGGCACGGAAACCTGTGGGGAGGACCGCTTACCCTCATATGGATTTTTTTTACGCCGATCCCGCGCAGCGATTTAACCCTCGTTTTTATAGTTGTTCCTCTTATTATCGAGTCTTCAATAATTATTATATCTTTTCCTTTAAGTATTTCCTTTACCGGGTTTAACTTAACCCTTACTCCGAAATCGCGCATGCTCTGGGAAGGCTGAATGAAAGTCCTTCCTATATAGTGATTCCGTATCATTCCCATCTCAAAGGGAATACCCGATTCTTCCGAGAAACCAAGTGCGGCATAAGTCCCTGAATCGGGAAAGGGCATTACAAGATCCGCCGAGACAGGAGCTTCCTTTGCAAGGCAGCGGCCATGGGCTTTTCTTATCTTGTAAACATTCTGCCCGTAAATTGTGCTGTCCGGCCGTGCGAAATAAATAAATTCAAATATGCAAAATGATCTCCTGGAGGCTGTCTCTGATTTAATGCTTTTGACACCATACTTGCTTATTATTACGATTTCGCCCGGTTCAAGCTCCCTGATAAACTCCGCCTCAACAAGATCAAGGGCGCAAGTTTCGGACGCCAGAATATAGTTTCCGTTCAATTTTCCAAGGCAGAGGGGACGAAATCCGTATGGATCTTTGATCCCTATTACTTCTCCTTCGCTTGTCAGGACAACAAAAGAGAAAGCTCCTTTCAATTTTTTCACTGTTTCAACAAGAGCCTGATCGAGTCCGTGTTTCAGGTTTCTCACAAAAAGATGCAGAAAAACCTCGCTATCCATGGTTGTCTGGAAAATAGCGCCTGTCTCTTCAAGTTCGTTTTTCAGGGAGTGGGCATTTACAAGGTTACCGTTATGTGCAACGGCAAAGGATCTGTGCTTGTGATAAATAACCAAAGGCTGGGCATTGGTAAGAATCGAACTTCCGGTTGTGGAATATCTGACATGCCCTATTGCGGATAATCCATTCAGTTTTTCAAGGCTTTCATTATTAAAGACTTCGGGAACAAGCCCCATGCCCTTGTGCTCTATTATTTTTTTATCCCGGACAACTGATATACCGGCGCTCTCCTGCCCTCTGTGCTGGAGAGCATATAAGCCGAAATAGCAGATCCTTGCAGATTCGGGATGGCCGGAAATTCCGATCAGTCCGCATGCTTCACGAGGCTTATCGTCTTCATTTATATATGAAATTGACTTCATTTGATAACGCCCTTGATAAGTTTATAAACGATTATATTCCTGGATCGATTTCACAGAAAGCCTTTTTCCCCTTAAAGCTTCAATTCCTCTGCATATTGCCATTGCTCCGGGAATTGTTGTAATACATGGAATATTGTATTTTATCGCTGCCCGACGGATTTCATAGCCGTCTTTCATCGGTTCGGCGCCTGTTCCCGTATTTATAATAAGATGAAGGTTTTTATTTTTTATCGCGTCAACTACGTGGGGGCGCCCCATCGAAACCTTGTTTATCATTTCATTGGAAATCCCGTGTTCCGTAAGAAAAACGGATGTCCCCTTCGTAGCCGTGATTTTAAATCCGATATCATTAAATTTTGCAGCAACAGGAATAACCGCTCTCTTGTCGGAATCCATAACACTTATGAAAACATTTCCGGAGGTCGGCATCTTCTGACCTGCTCCAAGCTGCGCCTTTGCAAATGCGAGGCCGAAAGAGAAGTCTATTCCCATAACTTCTCCCGTTGACTTCATTTCAGGACCAAGGAGCGTATCAACATCCGGAAATCTGTTAAACGGGAGAACCACCTCTTTTATTGAAACATGGGTTGGAACCTTTTCGGTTATAAGGCCGACCTCGGAAAGAGTGCGCCCCAGCATTACTTTCGTGGCAAGCTTTGCAAACGGAATTCCGGTTGCCTTGCTGACAAACGGGATTGTTCTCGATGCTCTGGGATTTACTTCAAGCACAAAGAGTTTTTCACCCTTTATGGCATATTGCACGTTCATCAGCCCCACAACTTTCAATTCAGAAGCCATCGCCTTTGTGGCAGAAGTAATTTCATCAATTATTGCAGGGCTTATACTGTACGGTGGAAGAACGCATGCTGAATCGCCAGAATGGACTCCGGCAGCCTCTATATGCTCCATTATTCCGCATATGATCGTTTTCCTCCCGTCTGATATGGCATCAACATCAACTTCAATCGCCTCTTCGAGGAATTTATCGATCAGCACCGGGTGCTCGGGTGACGCTTCGATTGCCAGCCTTGTGAAGTTTTCAAGATCCTTCCTGTTATAAACTATTTTCATCGCCCTTCCGCCGAGAACATATGACGGTCGCACAATTACCGGATAACCGATCGATTCGGCAACAGCAACTGCTTCTTCGATATTCAATGCGGTACCGTTTTCAGGCTGAACAAGACCCAGCTTTTTTAACATGGCCTGGAAAAGCTCCCTGTCCTCCGCCATGTCTATGCTGTCGGGCTGGGTGCCGAGGATCGGGACTCCCGCCTTAAAAAGAGGCGTTGAAAGATTAAGAGGAGTCTGCCCCCCGAACTGGACGATAACTCCGAACGGCTTTTCAGTTTCGACGATATTCAAAACATCCTCTTTTGTAAGAGGCTCAAAATAGAGCTTATCCGAAGTATCATAGTCAGTGCTTACCGTTTCAGGGTTGCTGTTGACCATGATGCTCTCAATTCCCTCCTCACGTATGCCGAATGAAGCCTGGACGCAACAGTAATCAAATTCAATTCCCTGGCCTATCCTGTTCGGACCTCCGCCTAAAATCATAACTTTTTTCTTGTCTGAAACCCTCGCTTCGTTCTCTTCATCGTAAGTGGAATAGTAATAAGGGGTTGCCGCTCTGAATTCGGCGGCACAAGTGTCAACGAGCTTGAAAACAGGCTTTATGCCCGATTTCTCCCGCAGATGTTTGATCTTGTCTTCAGTTGATCCTGTTAAATGCGCTATCTGGATATCCGAAAACCCGAAGGATTTTGCCTGATATAAAAGATCTTCTGAAATATCCTTTCCGCCATTTGCAATGATTTGTTCGAGATCAACTATCTGCTTTATCTGATAAAGGAACCACGGATCAATCGCCGTCATTTCATGAATGTATTGCAGGGACATTCCATGCATAAGAGCATGGCGCAGATAAAACATTCTCTGTGAATTGGGAGTAGAGAGCTTCTGAGCGATTTCAGCTTCCGTTAATTTGACTCCTTCAGAAATGACCGGATCCTTGCCGTCCGCACCGAGTCCGAAGCGCCCTGTTTCAAGAGATCTCAATCCTTTCTGAAACGCCTCCTTGAAGGTTCTTCCAATCGCCATCGTTTCACCTACTGATTTCATGGCTGTTGTCAGGTAATCCTTCGTTTCGGGAAATTTTTCAAAGGTGAATCTTGGAATCTTGACAACACAGTAATCAAGAGCAGGTTCAAACGAGGCCAGGGTCTCTCCGGTAATGTCGTTCGGAATTTCATCGAGCGTATAGCCTACGGCAAGCTTTGCCGCAATCTTTGCTATCGGGAATCCGGTCGCCTTGGAAGCAAGGGCTGAGCTGCGCGAAACTCTCGGATTCATTTCAACTACAATCATATCTCCGTTTTTGGGATTAACGGCAAACTGAACATTAGACCCGCCGGTGTCAACACCGATTTCTCTCATAATGGCAAGGGAGGCGTTTCTCATCATCTGGTATTCGGCATCCGTCAATGTCTGGGCGGGAGCAACCGTAATGCTGTCGCCGGTGTGAATTCCCATTGGGTCCATATTTTCAATAGAGCAGATAATTACAACGTTGTCATTTTTGTCTCTCATTACTTCAAGCTCATACTCTTTCCATCCGAGTACTGATTCTTCGAGCATGATCTGCCCGATAAGACTCGAATCGAGACCTGACTTTGCGATTATCTCCAGATCCTCAAAATTATATGCGACTCCTCCGCCGGTTCCTCCAAGAGTAAAGCTCGGCCTGACTATAACAGGAAAGCCTATCCTTTTTACAGTCTCCCTTACATCCTCCATGTTTACGGCGATACCGCTTTCCGGGATTCGTAGTCCTATTCTATTCATGGCCTTGCGGAAAAGATCCCTGTCTTCAGCCTTTTTTATCGATTCAATTGAAGCTCCGATCATCTCTACGCCGAATTTTTCCAGCACTCCCATTCCGGCTACTTCAATAGCCGTGTTAAGGCCTGTCTGTCCTCCAAGCGTAGGCAGCAACGCATCGGGGCGCTCCCTTTCAATTATCATTGCTACAATTTCAGGAGTGACCGGCTCGACGTATGTTCTGTCGGCCATCTCCGGATCGGTCATTATCGTGGCGGGGTTGCTGTTTACAAGTATTACCTCGTATCCTTCTTCTTTCAGGGCTTTGCATGCCTGGGTTCCGGAATAGTCAAATTCGCATCCCTGGCTGATTATTATAGGGCCTGCTCCTATTATAAGTATTTTCTTTATGTCGGTCCGTTTAGGCATTTTTCATCAACCTGACAAATTCATTAAACAGATAACGCGAATCGTGGGGACCCGGGGATGCTTCAGGATGGTACTGAACAGCAAAAAGAGGAAGTTTTCTGTGCCTGAAACCCTCCAGTGTATTGTCGTTAAGGTTTATATGGGTTGTTTCTATATGTTCGGAACTCAGGCTTCCTGTATCCACAACAAAACCGTGGTTCTGGGATGTAATTTCCACTTTGCCTGTCAACAGGTTTTTTACAGGCTGATTTGCGCCCCTGTGACCAAACTTCAGCTTGTATGTTTTCCCGCCAAGAGCAAGTCCCAGAAGCTGATGCCCCAGGCAGATGCCGAATACCGGCCTGTAATCAAGTAGCGCCCGTATAGTATCAATTGCATAGGTTACCGGTTCAGGATCACCGGGACCATTTGAAAGAAAAATTCCGTCAGGTTCAATACTCCTTACAGCAGCGACAGGGGTTGAAGCCGGAACAACCAGTATTTCACAGCCGGCAGCCTCAAGGCATCTTAAAATATTGTACTTTATTCCGAAATCAAAGGCTACGACGGATAATCTCTCTTTTTTCCGTCTCCATACCGATTTGTTTAAATCATCAACGCTTTCAGTACCATGTATAATTTTCCCTTCCGACCAGAAATACGGTTTGGCGGTCGTAACTCTTTTTGCAAGATCAAGCCCTACCATGCTTGGTATCTTTTTCGCCTTTTCAGTTAAAGAGAAAGGATTAATATCCGATGTGGAGATACAGGCCCGCATGGCGCCTTTATCTCTGATATGCCTTGTAAGCGCCCTGGTATCAAATCCTTCTATCCCAAGAACTCCTTCCTGTTTCAGGTAATCCCTCAATGTCCCGGTTGATCTGAAATTGCTTGGATATTCCTGGTACTCCTTGATCAGAAAAGCCGAGGCCTGTATTCTGCCTGATTCAATGTCTTCATAATTGACACCGTAATTACCTATCAGAGGATATGTCATCGTAACAATCTGACCTCTGTATGAAGGATCAGTAATAATCTCCTGATATCCGGTCATGCTGGTATTGAAAACAACTTCCCCAAAGGTCTCTCCATGACCTGTAAAGCTTCGGCAGGCAAAGGTTCGTCCATCTTCGAGGGCAAGCAGCGCTTTCACGTTATTTGTTTTCACACTATTAAAGGGTCCAAGGGTTCAAGGGTTATGGAAATTTTTCGCACTCCTACTATCATATTTATTCACTAAAGCAATCCTATTCGATAGGCTCATTCTCAACAAGATCCCACACGCCGCATGGACAAGCCCCGGCGCAGAAACCGCATCCTATGCACCTGTTTTCGTCCACAACCATTTCAAAATCTTTTTCGCCTTTTGCCTTTCGGGTTATTGCTGTTTGCGGACAAACGGCAACGCAAATGCCGCAGTCACGGCAGGTCCCGCATGATGAGCATTGTGAGCCGCAATGTTCTATCCCGTCAAATCCGGTAACCCTTGGGTCAAGATATTCCAGCTTGATCCTTTTTTTATCTATCACAAGATGAAGGTTATCGGAAGGGCGTTTCCCCTTGAGGGTTTTTATTATGGCAGCAGCAGCGCTGCGACCAGCCCCAATTGCATCGGTAATGAGCCCCGGCTTTACAGCATCTCCGATTGCAAATATTTGAGGATTGCTTGTCTGGTAATATTCATTCACTATAACGAATCCGCGATCTGTTTTTACGCTTTCCGGTAAAAAGCCAAGGTCAGGAATGTCTCCGATCGATATTATAACCATGTCGGCAGGAAGAATTTCTCCGGATTCCAGTTTTACGCCTTTATTTGTAATCTCACTGGTAAAACACGGCCAGATAAATTTAGCGCCGATCCTTTCAGCTGCTTTTCTTTCGGCCCCGTAGGAAGCCGGTTCCTGGACATCTATCAGGGTGATCTCCCGTGCCCCAAGCCTGTGGGCTTCCGCGGCAACATCGCATCCCACATTTCCGGCGCCGATTATCACAACCCGCCTGCCTGCCCTGGCCTTTCCTTCTTTTGCCTGTGTGAGAAAATCAAGAGCCGGCAAGGCTTTCTCTTTTCCCGGAATAGATAACATTCTCGGTTTCCGGGCGCCGACGGCTATAACAATGATGTCAAAATCGACAAGCAACTGTTCGATATCTTTTTTTGTGAGGCGCTGCTGAAGGTTGACGTGCGGTATGACGGATTGTATCCTTTCAAGTTCTTTGGTAATTATTTCTTCGGGTATGCGGCTTGAGGGAATAACTGACGAAATCTTGCCTCCCAGTGTTTTAGCCATGTCGTAAACAGTCGCTTTATGGCCGTTCATGCGCAGTTGCCACGCGACCGAGATGCCGGCAGGACCACCGCCTAATACCGCAATTTTTTTCCCGCTCTCCGGAATAAGCTTCGGGAGTTTCGCATCTATGCTTGCCTGTCCCAGTTTTTTTACATCAACAGGCGCCATCAAAGCAGACTGTCTGCTGCAGGATTGCATGCAAAGATTTGGACAAAGATAGCCGCAGACCGTAGCCGGAAAAGGAGTATATGAAAGGGAAAGATCGACAGCCTCGTCAACTCGTCCGGCGCGGATGAGGCTCCACCTTTCCTGAACAGGAATACCTGTCGGACAGCTGGCCTCACAAGGAGCCAGATATTTCCTGTTTTCCCATACAGGAACAAAACGTCGCAGATTGCCTGTAGAAATAACAGGAATCAGACTTCTGTCGGTAAGCGTCAAATCCCCGATCAGGCCCCCTCTTCCGAGCTCTTTCTCCCAAACATCTTTTTTGAATGAATCCATTGACCGTTTGGAAAATACACACCTCTCTTTCGGAGAACGCGCGACTATAAGCTGCCACATCTTCCGGTCAGACAAGGTTTTCAAAAGATCGGAATGGTGAATATCTTTAAGGAAGAGCTTCATGTTTTTTAACAGCCAGGACCATTCGTCATCATTGATAGGTATCATTCTGGCATCGGACTCGCTGAATCCTTTGTGAGGCCCTCTGAAAAAGGCCTTTCCCCCCACCATTCCGACAAAAGGCCTGTAACCAAGAACATTTTCCGGAGTCTGGGAACCAACTCCGCATATAACGGCTATGCCTCCTGCCATGAATTCCCCGAAATAATCCCCGGCAGAGCCAAGAACCCAGAGTTCAGGGGGTTCAAAACGCGGATTATGTTTTGTCATTGTCATGCCGCGGGAGCCGATATTTCCGGCAACATAAATTTTCCCCTGGGCCATGCCATTTGCGATGCCGTTTCCCGCGTTTCCATGAACAACAATATGCGCGCCTGCATTAAGCCATCCAACATCATCAGAAGCCGGATTCATTACCTCGATATGTGTATTCGCAAACCCCATGGCACCAACCCGCTGTCCGGACTGGCCCGATATTATTATATTTATTCTCTTAGGATCGGATTTAAAGAGCCGGCCGCCAATTCCGTGCTGACCAAAGGCCTGAATCTCCAGATTTCTGTATCCGCAGGCAACAGCTTCCTGAATCATCTCTTCTAGAATGCGCGAATCAATCCGCTTTTCGTCTTTTTTTCCAGATATTATCCGGTAATCCTTTGTACTCATAAAACCTCTTTTTTAAAGTGAATAGTGAATAGAAAAAATCCGTCTTCAACTATCAACTTCTCTCTTTTTACTTTTCCCTTTTCACTATCTCCCATCTTCGATTTTCTATTTTACACAACATATTTGATGCTAAGCCTTTCTGCAGCATTATAATCATTTATCCCGAGAGCATCCGACATGCCTATGGGAAGCGAGGTGGAACGCCCCAAAGGCGCAACGATTTTTTTCAGTTCCGTGTCAAAACTCAAAAAAACATCCACAACCCTCTGCGCTACATCCTCAACATCAAGGCGCCTGTAAAGACGCGGGTCCTGGGAAGTAATCCCTTTCGGACAGCGCCCTATGTTGCATATGTTGCACCTGTCTGATTCAGAACCTACACATCCGGCAGCAGCCTGCATGATATATTTTCCGGCCTGAACACCGCTTGCGCCAAGCATGATAAGGGCCGCCGCGTTTGCTGCGAGATTTCCTCTTTTACCGATGCCCCCTGCGGCAAAAAGCGGTATTTCATTCTGCATTCCCGTCTTTGTCAGGGTAAGATAGCAGTCCCGCACGTTGCTTGCTATCGGATGACCCATGTGATTCATGGAAACATTGTAGGCTGCTCCGGTTCCCCCATCTTCGCCGTCAATTGCAAGACCCCCGGCATACGGATTACGTGTAAGATTATTCAATACCGCAAGAGCCGTGGATGTTCCTGAAATCTTGGGATAAACAGGCACCCTGAAGCCCCAGGCCATGCACATCGACTGGATCATTTTCGCCACAGACTCCTCTATTGAATATTTTGTCTGATGTGTCGGAGGGCTTGGAAGACTTACTCCGTCCGGAACTCCCCTGATAGCGGCAATCAGCTTGTTAACTTTATGCCACATGAGAAGACCACCATCTCCGGGCTTTGCTCCCTGACCGTATTTTATCTCAATTGCGCACGGATCCTCTTTCATATGCGGAATCGCATGGATGATTTCATCCCAACCGAAGTATCCGCTTGCAATCTGAAGAATCACATACTTAAGGAAACGGCTGCGAAGAAGCCTTGGCGGACAGCCTCCTTCTCCGGTGGAAATTCTGACCGGCATCGAGAGCTCTTCATTAAGATATGCTACTCCCATCTGAAGCCCCTCCCACATATTGGGAGATAAGGCTCCGAAAGACATTCCTCCTATTATAAGAGGGTAGATATCCCTTACCGGCGGTATCCAGCCGTTCTCATAATAAAATTCCAGATTCTTTTCCGGCGGAAGAATTCTCCCGAGAAGTGTTCTCAGTTCAAATTCATGCCTTCCCGCATCGAGTGCCGGGTCGGTCAGCATAGAGATCCTGATGAACTTTATCTGGTCAAGAATTCCTCCCGTAACATTGCGTCGACCTCCGCGGCTTCGCGGCTGCCCTCCCTGATTTATATGAAATCTCAGTTTATCGGCTTCATCGCTTTTAACCGGAATAATTGCATCATTGGGACAAACCATATTGCACATTGCGCATCCAACGCAGCTGTATGCAGGGTCGGTCTTCTGGCGTATCCCGTGGAATACTGAATTTAAGCTGGATGGGACAGATCCCGTATCCAGAGATGTTTGAAGTATTCTTTTCCGGAAAACTCCGAGTTCAATCGCGTTTACCGGGCACACTGCCGTACACTGGCCGCATAAAGTACATTTATCCCTGTTCCACAGGACCTGCCAAGGCAGATCTTTTTTGCTTAATGTGGAAGGGGTAATATGTCTGTCTGACAACATATCTTTACCTCCTGACGATCAGGACCAACAATTGCCGTATCAAGGTACATTGGTTGAAAGTCTTTGCTTCTGTCCCGGTCCGGAATGGCGGCATCAAGCCCGCATATTTCGGAGGAAAAAGCGAATGTTCCGGGCTTTCCTCCCACAACGCCCGGCCTTAATTTTTTTCTGTCCTGCAGCATGAAAAGTGAATGGTCGGGCAGGCATCCTATTACGCAATTCGGGCCGTCAATTATCAATTTTCTGCATGAGTGCTTAAGATGTTTCAGAAGTTTAGCATCAGGATGCTTTTCAATATCCTCATCCTTGAGCGGAGTAATGAGATGCTTGTATGTCTCAAGTCCCAGATTAAGTTTCGTATGACAGTAGTGAAGAATATGAGTAAAGACTTCCGAATCGGACTGATATCCCGAATATCCGTCAAAGCCTCTTGACATAAGAAAATCCCTTATGGGGAAAAAAGCTGTGTTTTCACCATTTGTCATTGTTGAATAACCCTGAAGAAAGAACGGATGGCAGGCGTAAAGATTTATCTCATAATTCGTATTCTGCCTTCCCTGAGCCATTATGACACGCGCTTCAAGCTCTTTCCGGTCAAGCTTAAGATAATAGGCCACCTCCATGGGATCACCTATCTCTTTAATCATTATGACATCAGGCCAGAAGGAAAAGACCATCATATCTTCCTTCTCTTCACCCATTTTTCTAAGTTTGAGCCTTATATCCACAAGCCGCTCATAAAGCACTTTTTCTCCAAGGCTTTCCCATCCCTCTGGATATTCATAAGCCCTTATAAGATAGACATCTCTTTTGGGAATTCCGGCGGGCGGTTTTTTGGGAACCCTGATGGTGAGCCTGTATTTTGTCATGAAGCCTATATCCATCATAAAAGTATCAAGACGCTTTAAACCGCTTTCACTGAAAATTCCGGAGAGAATCGGAGCGTCTTTCATGTTTTCAAATGGCCCTCCAAGGTCGCGCAAAAAAAGACCGACCCCTGAACCGTCATGCCCTTCCTTCATAACATCCAGTGCTTCGATCGCCCTCATGGGAGATAAGGGGTCTTTGCTGGTTATTGCAAACAATCGGCACATTAAAAAGCTCCTTTTGCCATAAAACTATTTGATATTTTTATTAATATTCTGTGACAGAATTATCTCTGGTTTACCGCGCAGATATAGATTATATACATGTCAACTGATTTAGCAATACCTGTGCCAGAAAATGTGAAAAAAAGGGTTCGTGGGATCAAGGATTCAAGGCGTCAGGGGGCAAAATCTTCGCTTTTATTTAACTCACTGAATTATTGAATTATTTAGCCACGATTTATAATAAATAGAGAAAAGCCCAGATCTTAAGTTAACCATAAGCTATAGTTGATCTACCTTCAGTCTATTGAAGAGCTGTACATAAATGTTAAATTTAATATTTTATTATTACAGTTTTGTAACCCTTTTCTTTTATATGGGTCTATATAAAAAGTCTGGGTTCGAGGATTCAAGGGGTCAAGGATTCAAGTGACCGGAAAATCAGATAATTCTTCGCAGCTTGCTGCATGGAGCTTTAAATTCTGAAAAGCACTTGACTCCTTGACCCCTTGAATCCTTAAAATCTGTTAAATAACATAGGGAGATCCGCATGACAGGAAATATTTCACGAAGATCCTTTATAAAGGGCGGCCTTGCCGCGTGCGCAGTCGCGGCATCGGGCATTACGGCTTCGGCAGCCGGAGCTGATAAAGACAAACAACTGGCGACCCTGCTTGATATCGGAAAATGCATCGGGTGCGGGGCATGTGTCGAAGCCTGCAGCGAGGTAAATGCCGGAAAATATCCCGAACCTAAGAAACCATTTCCCAAAATGTACCCTGACAGGGCGAAACCGGAAGATTGGTCAGAAAAAAGGGATGTCAATAACCGTCTTACCCCTTACAACTGGCTTTACATACAGAGCGCTGATGTAACGGTAAACGGAGAAACAAAAACGATTACCATACCAAGAAGATGCATGCACTGCACAAATCCGCCGTGCGTGAAACTGTGTCCCTGGGGTTCTGCAAAGCAGCTTGAGAATGGTATCTCCCGTATAGATCCGGATCTTTGTCTCGGCGGCGCCAAATGCAGGGAAGTCTGCCCGTGGGAAATCCCCCAGCGCCAGACCGGAACAGGTCTTTATCTTGATATTCTCCCGGCCTTTGCGGGAAACGGCGTGATGTACAAGTGCGACCGGTGTTACAACCGCATTGCGGAAGGGAAGCTTCCGGCGTGCATAGAAGTATGCCCGGAGAATGTCCAGGAGATAGGACCCAGGGATGAAATCATCAAAAAAGCCCACTCGCTTGCAAAAGAGACAAACGACTATATATACGGTGAAAATGAAAACGGCGGGACAAATACTATTTACGTATCCCCGGTTCCGTTTGATGTTTTGAGCAAGGCAATTGAAACAGGGAAGGGGAAACCTCATCTGAAGGCTGTTTCCGATACCATGGAAAAGGCAAACAACCTGGTTGCCGCAATGGCGATAGCACCCATAGCTGGCATAGCCGCCGCCATAGGAACATTTTATAAACATTCCAAAAAAGAAAATGAGGGGAAAAAAGATGAGCAGAAATAAGAATGTTTATTACTTATATCTTTTGACGATTTTATTCATCACACTTTCCGGTTTCGGGCAGATGCCTATTTTCAAAAGGTATTACATCGCCGACATACCCGGCCTTGGGTGGCTCGCCAAATTTTATATAACACACTATATTCATTATATATGTGCAGCACTAATCATCGGCATAACGTCTTACGCCGCATCTGATTATCTGCTGCTTGCAAGGAAAAAATTGAAATTGACCTTTACTGGATATTTAAGAGTGGTTCTGATAACCGGTTTGATAACTACTGGAATTTTTCTTGTTATAAGAAATTTTGAAGGTTATATTTTTCCCCATGATTTCATTATTTTTCTTGATTTGAGCCATCTTGCGCTGGTGATGCTATTTTTATTTACAAGCCTCTACTGCTTGGTCTTCAAAAAGAAATGGACGACTTCGTAAAAAGTCATTCTGCTGTGTTGCACTTCATCTTTCGTCATTGCAGCGTACGAGAATGTACGCTTCATTCCTCAAGATTCGTGCGCCTTGCATTATGAGCTTTTTACTTTGTCTTCGGAATTTTGATTTTTTACTAGTAAATAACGACTTTTTATCAAAAAAGGATTATTATAATGAAAGAGATAGTAATATTACTTGTTG
>CAYODW010000043.1:0-9349 GCA_964402865.1 uncultured Desulfonema sp.
TTGAACGAGATACAATCGGAACATTATCTGACAATCACGATAGAGCCATATTATCAATAACACACGAAAAGACAATTTAATTTTCGATCGAAAAGCCTTGACAGAGAAAGATCATACCATTAAATCTGTTATCGCTGAAACAGATAAACTGATTTTAACCGGGAGATAAAGCAAATGGCGGATTTTAAATATAAGGATATGTTTCCTCTGGGTATAGATACGACCGAATACCGGCTGCTTACGAACAAGTTTGTTGCAACTTCCGATTTTGACGGAAAAACGGTTGTAAAAATTGAGCCGGAAGGGCTTACACTTCTTGCTGAAGAGGCGTTTAAAGATGTATCCCATTTTTTGAGAGCCTCTCATCTTAAAAAGCTTTCGGGTATATTTGAAGATCCTGAAGCTTCCGAAAACGACAGGTATGTTGCTCTTGAAATGATAAAAAATGCTGTTATTTCAGCCGAAGGCATTTTCCCCATGTGCCAGGATACAGGGACAGCCATTGTATCAGGGAAAAAAGGCCAGCAGGTCTGGACCGGTTTTTCAGATGAAGAGGCGATTTCAAAGGGTATTTTCAATGCTTACATAAAAAATAATCTACGGTACTCTCAGAATGCCCCTCTTACAATGTTTGATGAAATAAACACCGGCTGCAATCTTCCCGCCCAGATAGAGTTATATGCCACGGAAGGCGATTCTTACAAGTTTCTGTTTATAGCCAAAGGAGGCGGATCGGCAAACAAGACTTTTCTTTTCCAGGAGACAAAAGCAATACTCACTCCCGAAAAACTCCTTGATTTCATGAAAGCTAAAATGAAGACCCTGGGAACGGCTCCATGCCCTCCATACCATCTTGCTTTCGTTATTGGAGGCACTTCGGCTGAATTTAACTTGAAAACCCTCAAACTTGCCACAGCACGTTATCTTGATTCTCTTCCAACAAAAGGAGATGTTACGGGGCATGCTTTCAGGGATATCGAGCTTGAAGGTAAACTGTTAACAATATCCCGTGATCTCGGTATCGGCGCTCAGTTCGGCGGGAAATATTTCTGCCTCGACACAAGGGTGATCCGGCTCCCGAGGCATGGAGCCTCATGCCCTATCGGGCTTGGCGTCAGCTGCAGCGCGGACAGGAATATAAAGGCAAAAATAACAAAAGAAGGAATCTTTCTTGAAAAACTCGAAAAAAATCCCTCAAAATATCTTCCGCAGACAAAGGAATCCGAAGCAGGCGCAGTTTCGATCGATCTTGAAAGGCCAATGGATGAAATAAGAAGCATACTGACAAAATATCCTGTTGCAACAAGGCTCCTTCTTTCAGGAAAAATTATTGTTGCGAGAGATATTGCCCATGCAAAATTAAAGGAACGCCTCGATAAAGGAGAAGGAATCCCGCAGTATTTCAGGGATCATATCATTTACTATGCGGGCCCGGCAAAAACACCCGAAGGATATCCTTCAGGCTCCTTCGGACCGACAACGGCGGGAAGAATGGATTCTTATGTGCCTGACTTCCAGAAAAACGGCGCTTCAATGGTCATGCTTGCAAAGGGAAACCGGTCTAAAATTGTAACCGACTCATGCAAAAAATACGGAGGCTTTTACCTTGGTTCGATAGGAGGCCCGGCAGCAAGGCTCGGGAAGGAATGTATATCTAAAATCGAAACAGTGGAATATCCTGAGCTCGGCATGGAAGCCATATTCATGATTACCATAAAAGACTTTCCGGCATTTATAATAGTTGACGACAAGGGAAATGATTTTTTCGAAAAACTTCTCGGATGAATGAAGCCGAATATAGAATATCTAATTTCGCTAACTTTTTTTGAGAGCTTTGTATAACCGGTTATTGGCATGTCGGGTATGGGCACGCATGCAATCCGCATGAATAAGACCATATCCTTCGTCAACGGCGGCATATCCGCATTCATTATATACGAACAGCCCCCATGTATAGGCGGTCACGAGGCCGTTTACAGTCTCCGCTTGTACAATTTTTTATAGTATGTCAGGGGGCGTCTCAAAGTCTATTAATAAATTTCATGCGGCATGAATGCGTGCCCATACCCAACATGCCAACAGATCAGATGTTATGAAAAGGTCTTTTTAAGAGACTCTGCATAGATTTCAATCGGGTGTTTTACGGCTATTTTTTCATTCGCCTTTGACAGCATGTCGGATATCTGGATCAT
The DNA here is from genome assembly GCA_964402865.1 of uncultured Desulfonema sp. Taxonomy (GTDB): domain Bacteria; phylum Desulfobacterota; class Desulfobacteria; order Desulfobacterales; family RPRI01; genus RPRI01. The sequence continues at coordinate 2,193 of CAYODW010000043.1, forward strand.
GCATGCCGGGCAGCCCGTGGCAACAACACCAGCGTCGGCGGTTTTTATATTCCCGACCTTTCTTTTTCCTATGTCAGCCGAGATTTCATAATACTGTAAATTGAAACTTCCGCCCATTCCGCAGCACCAGTCCGCCTCAGGCATCTCACTTAATTTGTATCTGTTGTTCGACCGGATCATTATTCTGGGCTCGGCGGAAACACCAAGCGATTTCTTAAGATGGCAGGGATCGTGATAGGTTATTGTAACCGCATCATCTTTATTTATTGAAGCCTTTTCTTCATCCTCAGGTTCGACGCCTATTATTGAAACCAGAAACTGATTTATATCCAGTGTTTTGCCGGATATTTTCTCCACTTTTGATTTCAGATCATCACTTGAGCCGGCATTTACCATTATAGGCCAGATTTTTTTTATCGTTGATGTGCATGTCGCGCATGCCGTAAGAAGATAGTCGAAATCATCAGATGAATATTTTTCAATATTGTAAAGAAGAAGCTTATCAAACGATTCGGCATCTCCGGAAGATATCGCCGGAATGCCGCAGCATCCCTGTCCTTCAGGGATAAAAACCCCGATACCGTGAAAGGAAAAAATATCCAGGGCGGCCTGCGCCACATTCGGATAAATTTTGTCTATAAGGCATCCGGTAAAAAAGGCGACCCTTATTCCGGAGCTTCCGGCAGGAGTATTCATGGACGGTACAATCCTGTGAAACGGAACTGACGCAAGAGGCACGAAGTGACGGTCTTTTAAAAGGGGTGAAGCAATGCGGCTGCATGAAGTGCCTAAAATATCGCTTGCAGGTTTGGTGAAAAGCCCCTGGAATTTTGACCCCCATTCAAGAAGACGGTCAAAGGCTTCCGGATGTGAGAGCATTCCTCTTAAAATCAATTTCTTGGCCGGAGAGAGTCCCATGAAACCGGTCAGGATAATTCTCGCTTTCATGAAAATCTCAAGCGCTTTAACGCCGCTCGGGCAGTTCGTCGCGCAGGAACCGCACAGAAGGCACTTGTTCAGGCGCTCATAAACTCCCTTCGGATCTTCAAACATTTTATTCAAAAGTCCGTCCAACAGGGCAAGCTTTCCCCTTGCAACGTCCGACTCCTTTCCTGTTACCGCAAAAAGAGGACACACGGCCTGACACATACCGCATCTCATGCATACAACAAGCTGCTCTTCCAGTTCCCCCATAAGTTGTGCAAGTTTTTTCATGTCGGACATCTTTATTCTCCTGTAATCTTCCCGGGATTTAAAATATTTTTGGGATCCAGCGCAAATTTGATGTTTTTAGAACAAAGGATAGACCCGGCTCCGATTTCGTTTTCCAGAAACCCTGATTTGGCGAGCCCTATCCCGTGTTCGCCGGAAAGGGTTCCCCCGAGGGAAAGCGCTTTTCCGAAAATCTCTTTAATCGCCTCTTCCACCCTTTTCCACTCCTCTTTGTCTCTCCTGTCGGTCAGGATAGTAGGATGAAGGTTTCCGTCTCCGGCATGTCCGAAAGTTCCAATAGAAAGATTGAACCGTTTTCCGATATTCTCTAATGAGCGCACCATTTCGGGAACTTTACTCCTCGGAACGGTTGCATCTTCTAAAACAAGACTCGGTTTAAGTTGTGCCAGCGCAGAAAAGGCGCTTCTTCTGGCAGCCCAGATTTTGTCCCTTTCGGAAGCGTCTTTTGCAACATGCAGGGAGGTTGCGCCTTTCATCCTGCAGATCAATTCAGCCTTTTTTGCATCCTCTTCCACCTGGGTGGGATGTCCGTCAACTTCGACAAGAAGAAGCGCCGCTGCATCAAGAGGCAATCCTGCATTGCAGTGCTTTTCCACGGCTCTTATCGTAAAATTGTCCATAAATTCAAGAGTGGCCGGAACAATCCGCTCGGCTATGATCGCGGCCACAGCCTCGGTTGCTTTTGCTGTTTCATCAAAAACAGCTACCATAGATTTCCTGTGGGAAGGCAAAGGAATCAGTTTCAATATAACTTCATAGATTACGCCGAGTGTTCCCTCCGAACCGACCATTAATCCGGTCAGGTTGTAACCCGTAACACATTTAACCGTTCTCGAACCGGTTTTTACATCATTGCCGCGTGCATCGAAAAATTTAAGACCCATGACATAATCTTTTGTCACTCCGTACTTGAGTCCCCGCAATCCGCCCGCGTTTTCGGAAACATTTCCACCTATGGTCGATACGGCCTGACTCCCGGGATCGGGTGGATAAAAAAGACCTTTAGCCTCGACGGCTGAGGCCAGTTTTGCGGTGATGACTCCCGGCTGAACTACCGCGTACATATCTTCTTCGTTTATCTCAAGGATATTATTCAGGGCGTTTGTCACCAGAACAACTCCGTTTGCTGATGGTATTGTGCCACCTGAAAGATTTGTTCCGGCCCCCCGGACAGTGATCGGCACCGAGTTTTCATTGCAAAAGCAAACAACCTTTCCGATCGACTCATAGTCAACAGGACGAAGAATTACTGCCGGAACCACCGGTTCCAGAACGGCAGCATCATAAGAATAGGCGACAAGATCGGCTTTGTCGGTAAACACATTTTCGCGGCCAAGCAGGTCGGTAAATTTTTTAAGCAATGAACTGTTGATCATTATCCTCTCCTTTTATCAAATTGAGGTTTGTGAAGAAGGCCGGTTAAAACTATAAAAACCTATTAATGTTATTATATTACAATACCGTCCGAAATTAAAACAAAAAGAAACAGACCTTTTTATTTCTTGCGGCAAAAAACTAAATGATGTACAGAATAAAAAAATATCTGAGTGAAAACAAGCATACAAAGAAAGGAGAGAATATGATTCCTGAAATTAAAAGAATACTTTACGCAACGGATCTTTCGAAAAGCGCAAAATATGCCTTCAATTATGCAGCAACCATCGCCAACAAGTTCGACGCCAAAATCACGGTGCTTCATGTAATCGAAACTGTTCCCTCAAACACAGAATGGCAGATAATCGAATATCTGGGAGAAAATCGATGGAAAGAAATTCAGGAAAATAACAAACAGGAATATATCGAAAGCGTAAAAAAAGGCCTGGATAATTTCTGTGTAGAAATGTCTTCAAACTTAACATCCTGTCCTTTTCTGATTGATGAAATATTAATAAAGGAAGGAATTCCTGTTGATGAGATTTTAAGAACGGTCGATTCAAAAAACTGCGACCTGGTGATTATGGGAACTCACGGATACGGTCTGTTAGCCGATGCGCTGATCGGCAGCAATGCCAGGCGTGTAGTAAGAAGGTGTAAAAAACCTGTTATGGTCATACACCTGCCGAAATAGGCGCAGGCATATGTAGTCAGTCTTAATATCAACTCTGCTGTATATTTGTAAGATGTTATAAAATTCGGTTCATCTCCAAATTATAGTTGCTGATTCCCCCTTTATTCCGGCTAATTGGTGTCCATCCGGATACCAAATTTGAATATATATAAGGAGTTATTTTTATGGCAAAAAAAATGAAAACGATCGACGGAAATACCGCAGCAGCTCATGTGGCTTATGCCATGAGCGATGTTGCCGCAATTTACCCGATAACACCCTCCACCCCCATGGGCGAAACAGCAGACGAATGGTCAGCCAACGGGCTCAAAAACATTTTCGGTCAGACCTTAAATATTAAACAGATGCAATCTGAAGCCGGAGCAGCAGGCGCAGTTCATGGAGCCCTGGCAGCAGGAGCACTTACAACCACATTTACCGCATCCCAAGGTCTTCTTCTAATGATCCCGAACATGTATAAAATTTCAGGGGAGCTTCTTCCCGGAGTATTTCATGTAAGCGCTAGGGCTATTGCCGCTCACGCGCTTTCCATTTTCGGTGATCATGCAGACGTAATGGCCGTGCGGCAGACCGGTTTTGCCCTTTTATGTTCCAATTCCGTCCAGGAAGTCATGGATCTTGCCCTTGTTTCACACCTCTCGGCGATTAAAGGGCGGGTTCCTTTCCTGCACTTTTTCGACGGGTTCAGAACATCACATGAAATCCAGAAAATTGAAATAATTAATTATGATGACATGGCTTCTCTTGCCGATTATGAAGCTATAGAAGCCTTCCGCCGGCGCGCCATGAACCCTGAACATCCGACACTTCGGGGCACTGCCCAGAATCCCGACATATACTTTCAGGGAAGGGAAGCCGCCAATCCGTACTATTTAAAAATTCCCTCGGTTGTAAGGGAATCTATGAAAAAAGTCGGGGAACTTACAGGGCGCAATTACAATCTGTTTGACTATGTTGGAGACCCTGAAGCAGAAAGAGTGATCGTCGCAATGGGATCTTCCTGTGAAACCATTGAAGAGGTTGTAAACCGGCTGAATGACAACGGAGAAAGAACCGGGCTTGTCAAGGTGCGTCTTTACAGGCCTTTCGTGATAGATGCTTTTCTCTCCGCTCTTCCTGCCACAGCGGACAGGATAACTGTTCTTGACAGGACAAAGGAACCGGGCGCAATAGGTGACCCGCTTTATGTTGATGTATGTACGGCTTTCATGGAAAGAGGCGAGATGCCGGTTATTACCGGAGGGCGCTACGGACTTGGTTCAAAGGAATTCACACCGGCAATGGCTAAAGCGGTATTTGACAACATGAAGTCGGCAGGACCGAAAAATCATTTTACAGTCGGAATAACGGACGACGTTACACATACTTCACTTGAAACGGAAAAAGATATCGAAACCACTCCCGAAGGAACGGTCCAGTGCAAGTTCTGGGGGCTGGGTTCTGACGGAACGGTCGGCGCCAACAAGTCCGCCATAAAAATAATCGGCGACAATACAGGCCTTTTTGCCCAGGGTTATTTTGCCTATGATTCAAAAAAATCAGGCGGTATAACTGTTTCGCATCTCCGCTTCGGAAGCAAACCGGTTCAGTCCACCTATCTTGTAAACACAGCAGATTTCATAGCATGCCACAAGGCAAATTATGTTCAGATATATGATGTTCTTGAAGGCATAAAACCGGGCGGGACTTTTCTGTTGAACTCTCCATGGTCATTAAAAGAGATGGAAGAACATATCCCGGCAAAAATAAAAAGAACAATAGCCGGGATGAACCTGAAATTTTATAATGTTGATGCTGTTAAAATTGCAGGAGCAGTCGGACTCGGCGGAATGATAAATATGATAATGCAGACCGCCTTCTTCAAGCTTGCAAACGTAATTCCTTTTGAAGAGGCTATCGCTCTGTTGAAAGACGAAATCAATAAGGTTTACGGGAAAAAAGGTGAAAAGGTCGTTAAAATGAATACAGACGCTGTTGACCAGACCCTTGCGAATCTTGTTGAGATAAAATATCCGGAAACCTGGAAAAAGGCGGGTGGAAAAACTGAAGGCGCAGCTGATGATCCTGAATTTGTGAAAAAAGTTATGCGCCCCATGCTTGCCCAGCAGGGAGATAAACTCCCTGTAAGCGCATTTGAACCGGATGGTCTTTTCCCTGTTGCAACATCGCAATATGAAAAGCGCGGAGTTGCCATTAATGTCCCAGAATGGATTATTGACAACTGCATCCAGTGCAACCAGTGTTCTTTTGTATGTCCGCACGCGGCCATAATTCCGGTGCTTGTAACCGATGAAGAGCTCAAAACCGCGCCCGCATCTTTTGAAACCAGGCCGGCCGTAGGCAAAGAGCTTAAAGGATACAAATTCCGCATTCAGGTTAATACTCTTGACTGTCAGGGCTGCGGAAACTGTGCGGATATCTGCCCGTCAAAAAAGAAAGCTCTTGTCATGAAGCCGATTGATACCCAAACCCCACTTCAGGTTCCGAATCATGAATTCTCGCTCACTGTTCCTGCGAGAGACAATCTCGTTTCAAGGGAAAGTGTCAAGGGAAGCCAGTTTCAGAAGCCTCTCATGGAATTTTCAGGCGCCTGCGCGGGATGCGGTGAAACACCATATGTCAAAGTCCTTACCCAGCTTTTCGGGGAGAGAATGATAATAGCCAACGCAACCGGATGTTCTTCAATATGGGGGGCTTCGGCGCCATCTGTTCCATATTGTGTTGACAAGAACGGGCATGGACCGGCCTGGGGCAACTCTCTCTTTGAAGATGCCGCTGAATTCGGATATGGAATATCCGTAGCAGTCGGTCAGCGCCGGGAAAGGCTCGCAAACCTTATAAAAGAAGCTGTCGGCGCAGGAGTTCCGGATGAATTAAAAGCATCCATGACAGGATGGCTCGAAGGCATGAACAATTCTGAAGCTTCAAAGACGTACGCCAACCAGCTTAAAAGTCTTCTTGCCGAAACCAAAAGAACCCCTCTTCTTAACACCATTCTTTCAATGTCCGACCTTTTTGTTAAAAAATCGGTCTGGGCTTTTGGGGGCGACGGATGGGCATATGACATAGGTTTCGGAGGGCTTGATCATGTAATTGCTTCAGGTGAAGATATCAATATTCTTGTTATGGACACGGAAGTTTACTCAAACACCGGCGGCCAGTCTTCAAAAGCAACCCCTGTCGGTTCTGTTGCCAAGTTTGCCGCATCAGGCAAGAAAATTGGTAAAAAAGATTTAGGCAGAATTGCCATGACATACGGATACGTTTATGTGGCATCCATAGCCATGGGAGCAAACAAGCAGCAAACGATGAAGGCCTTCATTGAGGCGGACAGATATCCGGGACCGTCTCTGATAATATGCTATGCTCCATGTATAAACCAGGGGATAAAAAAAGGCATGGGCAAAACCCAGGAAGAGGAGAATCTGGCAGTAGCGGCAGGCTATTGGCCGCTGTACAGGTATAATCCGCTTCTTGTTTCGGAAGGCAAAAATCCATTTATACTGGAATCAAAAGCCCCGGACGGAACTCTCCAGCAGTTTCTCTCGGGTGAAAACAGGTATGCTTCACTTGAAAAGATGTTCCCGGATGAGTCAAAAAAGCTCAGGGAAAAGATAGAAAAGGAATATGTCGAAAGATATGACATATTAAAATCGATGGCCGGTCCTTTTCCGGACGAAGGAAAAGAAAAGGCGGAAAAGAAAGAAGAATAGGTTGCGAATATCCTCATTCGTACATCGAGCTTCGAACTTCGATGTACGGATGACGGTTTTTTGGGAAGGAGTTTCAATATGGGAACACCTGAAGAGATGTGGCAGTGTCAGACAGTAAATTGCGGTTACATATATAACCCAGA
>CAYODW010000043.1:9449-22470 GCA_964402865.1 uncultured Desulfonema sp.
AGCCACAGCGCCCCATACGAGAAGACCTATGGCATGATAAATTTCGTTATTTAAGGAGAGAAATAAAATAGCTGGTATAAGCACAAGTGATGTTCCGAAACCCGGAATAAGGGCGGCTATTGACGTAACAGTTCCCCATAGCACGGCATTTGGAACTCCAAATACAGCAAACCCTATAGCAGTTAATCCTCCCTGAATGAGAGCGACCGTTAGATTCCCTTTGATTACTGAATTAACAGCCAGCTCAAGCCTATTAAAAATTTTCGCGTCATCTATATCGGTCAGAGGACTAAGGGCAACAACAGCTTTTTTAAGCCTCTGACCATCTTTAAGCAGGTAGTAAAGGGCAATAAGAAAAATAAAAAAATTCAGGATCATTTTTGCAATATTTGAGAATACACCACCGATATTTTTAAGTAACCAATCCAGCCCTTGCTCGAGGTATTTATCAAAATGCAGAGAAAACTCAACCGGGACTGGAATATACCTTTGTACATTAATAGTTATCTCTTTAATGGCATTCAGAATATTATCTTTCCCTCCGACCGCTGTGACTTCGGAGTATAATTGTTGAGCTTCCTTAAAAATTTGCATTCCCAAAAAAACTACAGGCACAAGCACAATTGTTATTATAATGACTGAGGTGATCAGGGCTGCTATACCCTGGCGCTGACGGGTATAACAGAGCACCTTTTGATGGACCGGCTGAAACACAACTGTAAAAACGATTGCAGAAATAAGGGTATATAGAAAGGGACGGAAAATAAAAAATGTAAGAAGAAGAGCCCCTGAAAGAAGAGTCAGCACATAATAAAATTGTGAATTCCTGTTATTCATTTTCCATTTTTTGATATTTCAACTTATGCTTTTAAAACAATTTATATTTTTATTAATTTTATATATATCAAATTAATAAGTTATCCGCAATGTTTTATTAAGATGCACGCGGCGGGAAGCTTCAGCCATATATGCAGATCATATCCTTTGGAACAGTTCCCTTGCGTGGTAGGAACTTCTGACCAAAGGCCCGCTTGCAACCCTGGTGAAGCCAATTTCCAAGGCCTTTGATTTCAACTTTTCAAATTCATCCGGCGTTACAAAACGCTGTATTGACATATGCCTGGGAGATGGTTGTAAGTATTGCCCCAGTGTTAATATATTACATCCGGCTTCAACAAGGTCCAGCAAGGTCTGCAAGATTTCTTTTTCTTCTTCACCTAAACCGAGCATCAGGCCGGACTTGGTCGGAAGCGCCGCATCCATATTACGAACCTGCCGCAATAGTTCCAGGGAGCGCTGATAAACCGCCTGTGGTCGAACATCTGCATAAAGTCGTGGAACGGTCTCCAGATTGTGGTTTAAAACATCCGGTTTAGCGGTGATGATTTTTTTAAGGGAATTCCAGTTTCCCTGCAGATCAGGGACCAGGACTTCGATTTTGGCTTCAGGAAGACGGAGTCGGACGGCTGAAATGGTTTCAGCAAAATGACCGGCGCCTCCATCAGCCAGATCATCACGGGTCACCGAGGTGATAACCACATATTTCAAACTCATCTGTTGAGCCACTTCAGCCACCTGTTCCGGTTCACGGGAGTCGATCGGGACGGCATTTCCGTGCCGGACCGCGCAAAATCGGCAATTACGGGTGCAACGATTACCCAGGATCAAAAAGGTGGCCGTGTTATTTGAATAGCATTCTCCCATGTTGGGGCATAAAGCTTCCTGGCAGACTGTATGGAGATGCCCCCGACCCAGGATTCCGCGCACACCCTGATAAACCGGGCCACCGGGAATTTTACGCTTCAGCCATGGGGGTTTGCGCTGTATTGTATTCACACGGCCGCTCATCATTCTCCTTATTATTTGGAACGTAAAATTCTTGTCAGATTTACAAGAGAAATCATTTCCGGGTCTTTATTAAAAAGCTTTCGGATATGGATTGGGGCACTATCGCGTACGGACGACATAGGAATTTCCCGGTGCTTCAACTGTTGTATGGAAGTAACAGCAACGCCGGTGAGTCCGCAGGGATCAATCCATTGAAACGGTTTCAGATCAGTATTTATATTTAAAGCCATTCCGTGATAACTGACGGATCGACTCACAGCAATCCCGACGCTGCCGAGTTTTTGATGTCCGACCCAGATTCCCCGGTTAAGGGGTCTTCTTTCAGCCTGGATTCCCCAATCCCTGGCAATTAGGAGCATTAATTCTTCTATGATTTCGACAAAAGAAATTACCCGCCATCGTCCGGTCTTTAAATTCACGATCGGATAAATCACCAGTTGGCCCGGGCCGTGATAGGTGATGTTGCCGCCCCTTTCAATTTGCACCAACGGGATGTTCCGGGAAGCAAGAAAAGCTTCCGGGACCTTCAAATGGTCTTTCTCGCCGCGCCTGCCAAGAGTAAAAACAGGGGCATGTTCCAGAATAAGGAAAACGTCCCGATCCAGAAGCTCTTTTTTTTTGGCCTCGACTATCTTCAGTTGCAGGTCGTAAGCCTCTGTATAATCGATTAAACCCAGATCAAGACAGTAAGCTTTATCTCTCTCTTGCATATATCCGATCGTTTTAAACATATCCAAACAATTTGATGGCTTTTTCTTTAACCTGCCAAACAGGGCTGGCGGGCGGCTGCTGTTTCATCCAGCCTTTTGACTTTGCAGCTGAAAGGCGCCTGATGCAACAGACTCGGATTTTCTTTAGCTTCCCTGCTGATGGCGCGCAGCGCCTCGATAAAATGATCAAGATCTTCCTTGCATTCCGTTTCAGTCGGCTCGATCATGACGGCGCCGCTGACTACCAGGGGGAAGTAAATAGTGGGCGGATGAAAACCGTAGTCCATCAGGCGTTTGGCCATATCAAGAGTAGTAATCTTGTCGGCTTGCTGGACTTTGTCCGTAAAAACACATTCATGCATGCAAGGCCGGTCATAAGGAAGATGGAAAACATCTTTCAAACGTTCTTTGACATAATTGGCATTCAGCACCGCAAGTTGGCTGGCTTTTTTGAGACCATCGGCCCCCATGCTGCAGATATAGCTGTAAGCTTTTATCATCACTCCAAAATTTCCGTAAAAAGCATGGAGTTTGCCGATGGATTGAGGAAAATCTTCGGAAAGCACATATTGGCCATCTTTTTTAACAACGCGCGGTACCGGCAAAAATGGTTCCAACTGCTTGCGAACGCAAACAGGCCCGGAGCCCGGTCCTCCGCCGCCATGGGGTGTGGCAAAAGTCTTGTGCAGGTTCAGGTGCATGATATCCACTCCTAATTTGCCTGTGTCAACAATGCCCATGATGGCGTTCATATTGGCGCCGTCGGCGTAAACGAGGCCGCCTTTGGCATGTACGATTTCAGAGATCCGCTTCAGATTTTCTTCAAAAAGCCCCAGGGTATTCGGATTGGTTACCATGATGCCGGCGGTCTCCTCGTCCATGACCCGGGCAATGGATTCAACTGAAAGAATGCCCTGCTCGTTTGATTTAACAGGCACCGGCCGGTATCCACACAGGGCGGCGCTGGCCGGATTGGTGCCATGGGCTGTATCCGGTACGATGATTTTGGTGCGTTTAGAGCCTTTGCTTTTATGATAGGCATACATAATAAGCATGCCGGCTAATTCACCGTGGGCCCCTGCTGTTGGTTGAACACTGACGGCATCCAGGCCGGTGATGGCTTTTAAAAACCGCTCCAATTCATAAATAAGTTGCAGGGCGCCCTGGTTTAAATGGCTCGGCAGCAGCGGATGGGCGTTTTGAAACCCGGACAGGCCGGCCTCTTTTTCATTGATTTTAGGATTGTATTTCATGGTGCAGGAGCCCAGGGGATACATGCCGGTGTCCACGCTGAAATTCCAGGTGGAAAGCCGGGTGTAATGGCGTACCACCTCTAATTCACTCAAATCGGGAAAATCGGGCCCCGAGCCGGCCCATTCGGACGACAGAACAGCAGATGGTACATCCTGTTTCGGAAAAGAAAAACCAGTGCGTCCTTTGCGCCCTTTTTCCCACAGCAGCGGTTCCTGCAGAACAAGGCCGGTATTGCCTAAAGTCTGCTTCATGATTGCACCTCCCTTACCAGAGCATCAAGATCTTCTTTGGATTTGGTCTCGGTCACGCATAACAGATAATGGTCCGGCAGATCCGGGTAAAAAGGGGCCAGGGACAGACCGGCTGCGATTTTTTTCTTTTCCAGCAAGCGGTCGTGCACTGCTTTGAAACCGGACGGAAATTTAACCACGAACTCATTGAAAGCGGGAGCCGTGAACGGGATTGCAAATCCGGCCTTTTTAAGGGCTGATTGAAGGTATTGGGCCTTGTCGTAATTCAGGCGCGCCAGGTCGCGAAGACCGCTCCCACCCAGACTGGCCATATACATGGCTGAGGTAAGGGCGCACAGGCTGTTGTTGGTGCAGATATTGGAAGTGGCTTTTTCGCGCCTTATATGCTGTTCGCGTGTGGCAAGTGTCAGAACAAAACCGCGTTTGCCTTCCTGGTCTTTTGTCATGCCTACGAGGCGGCCCGGCATGCTGCGCACGTATTTCATCGAACTGGTGAAGATTCCCAGGCCCGGTCCGCCGAAGGAGCGGGGGATGCCCATACTTTGGCCTTCGCCGCATGCAATGTCCGCACCCTGGCTTCCCGGATTTTTGAAAAGCCCGAAAGCAAGGGGTTCGGTGAAGCAGGCTATTAAAAGACCGTTCTTCCTGTGAATCAACTCTGCCGCAATGTTCAGGTTTTCCATGCAGCCGAAGAAATTGGGGGATTGCAGGGCCACCGCCGCAAGGTCGGGCATCTCTTTAATGCAGTCAAAATCGGTGGCGCCATCGGCTGAGCGGGGAAGTTCAATCAGTTCAGCTCCGGTTGGCTCCAGATAGGTGCGGATCACGCGCCGATAAAGAGGATGGATCATGCTGGATACGGCCAAATGCTTTTTACGGGTGATTCGAAGGGCCATGAGCAAGGCCTCGGCCAGGGCCGTTGCGCCGTCATACATGGAAGCATTGGATACTTCCATTCCCAGTAGCCGCGAAACCAGGGTCTGGTATTCATAAATGGCCTGGAGCGTTCCCTGACTGATTTCCGGTTGATAAGGCGTATAGGAGGTCACAAATTCGGAGCGGCTTGAAAGATATGCTACGGTGGCCGGAATATGATGCTCATAACTGCCGGCGCCTATAAAAAGCTTGTAAGCCGGGCCTGCAGCATTTTTATCGGCCAGGCCGCTCATAAAATCATGCAACTCCCACTCGCTCATCTCAGCGGGCAGGTCCATGTTTTCGGTACGGCGGCTATCCCGGGGAATCACATCAAAGAGATCCTCCAGGCTTTTAACCCCGACCACCTTTAACATGGACTCCAGATCTTCCGGGGTATGGGGTAAGTAACGCATTTATTATAATCCTTTCAGCATTTCAAGGTATGACTTTTTGTCCTTTAATTGATCATATTCCTCAACCTTAGCCGGTTTTACTTCCAACATCCAGCCTTTGCCGTAGGGGTCTTTGTTCAGAAGCTCCGGTGCGCCTTCCAGTTCCTGATTAACCGCAATAACTTCACCGCCAAGGGGCATATACATTTCCGATACTGCTTTAACCGATTCAATGGTACCGCATTGTTGTTTCTTATCAAAACTGACCCCGACCTGGGGCAATTCCACATAGACGATGTCTCCCAATTGATCCTGCGCATAGTCACTGATCCCGATTATTACCGTATCGCCGGTTTTTTTGGCCCATTCATGATCATCGGAGTAACGGATCTCATCAGGCAGGTGCAGTTCATTCAATTCTTTCATAAAAGCCCCTCCTATATATATTTTGTTTGCAAATACTCAGATTACCCGGTTCACGGTTAGCTTCAAGCAATGTTCCGCCTCGTCTTTCAGGACAACATATTTTGTATAGCCTTTCGGGCCGTAAGATCCGGGCGGATATGATCGGCAATCATGACCGGAATATCCCGTCTTTTGTCTTTTATTCGAACAATCCGGCCGATATCGAGAGGTTTATTGACTTTTACAAATCCGCACGATAATCCGCCCGGCTTGAATCCGGTAGGTTTGTCAGGACTGCTGATGGAAAAAATCCGGTTTTCGTGGCGGCCGATCGCCATATCCGTCACGCAGGTCAGCACCTGACCTATACATTGACCATCCTGATCTATAACAATCGTGTCATCGCCGACGGTTACCTTCCGCAGATCGAAACCGGCAAAAGGATAGGTATGAGCGGCATGATTACTCTGTTTTTCCAATGCTTCAGAACCGATAAATTTTTTGCTGAACCCGTATTTTTCATCATAAGGCAAGGCGAACGGCCAGGGATGGTTCAGAAAAGCCCATGGGCCGATATCCTGGTGGGAGAGAGGCAGCAATGCGCCGGTTCTCAGGGAATCGCGCGCAGCCAGGCCGCAGGGTATCAATCCCACATCCTTGCCGTTTTCGATTATCAGTTCCCAGGTTTTCAAAAAGTATTCGGACCTGACAAATATTTCAAATCCGAATTCTCCGGTATATCCTGTGCGCGAAAGAAGCAAAGGCGTTTGGTCCAATAACCGTACCTGATCGGCCAATTCCGGTGTTTCATCAAAAGAACCCTTAAAACTGAAATAGTGCATGTCTGCAAAAACCCGGTCGGGTTTTTTAATCAATTTTTTTAAAATCTTTGCCGACAAAGGTCCCTGGAGATCCAATTTCCCGATTTGACCGGAAAGATCGGTCAGGTACGCCTGGCGCCCGGCTTTATGGGCTTCCAAATGGTCTGTTATTTTCCGCCCCTGACCGGAGTTGACAACGATCATATATCGATCGGACGCAGATTGGTAGAGAATGGCGTCATCAAGTACTTCCCCCTTCAGGTTCAGAAAAACGCCGTAAATGCATTTTCCCGGAGTCAGGGGCGCTCTGCTTTTTCCTATACAGCGATGTAGATCTTTTGAAAAGCAAAGTTGAAGTAAGTCACGGATTCCAGGGCCGGATGCCACGATAACTCCCATATGGCTGGTGTCGAAGAGTCCCGACCTTGTGATGACCGACAAATGCTCTTCCCTGGCGCCGGCAGGATACCAGAGGGGCATTTCGTATTCGCCAAACGGAGCCATGTTGGCCCCGTGTTTTACGTGCCAATCATACAACAGAGTTCTTTGCAAAGTCTGATGCATAGTAAATTATGGTTCCTTTCCAATCGCCGGTCTTCATTTTTTTCGAGGGTCAAAAATCGATTTTCAGATAATATACGGGACATTCAGATTATAATTTTTATAAACGACAAATGTTTCAACTGATTGGATCCCGCTGATTTTTGCCACTTCATTGGTATAAAATTCGAGCAAACCGAAGCTTTCTTTTAGAAAAACAATCAGCATCAAATCAAAACGCCCGGTAACCGCACAGGCCGAAACAACACCGCGTAATTTACTAAATTCTTTTCCTTTATTGACAAGGTCCATTGTATTGAGCTTGACTCCGACCATTGCTACTTTATGACCAGGAAGCAACTCGGGATTAACGAGCCCGGTTATGGTCAGGACGCCTGTTTCAACAAGCTTGCCAACCCTTGAGCGGATCGTGTTTTCCGAAACCTTCAGTTTTTCAGAGATTTCCTTGAAAGATTTGCGACCGTCACGTAATTCTTTTAAAATAGCGACGTTGGTTTTATCTAATTTCATTCTTCAATGATCTCCCAAGCCATATACTGTTCAAATGCTAAATTATATTTCAATAAATTGATGTTTTTGTCAATGTTTTATTAAAATATGCATCATACTATAAATAATCAAAAATATAATACTTGAAATGGATGGATTACATTGATAACAAATATGAGTAAGTTCTAAGATAAATCAGGAGGAAAAAGAGATGAACAGTAAAATGGTTATTATCGGAGCAGGGCCGGGCGGTTATGTGGCTGCTGTCAGGGCCGCGCAATTGGGAGCCGAAGTAACTGTTATTGAAAAGGAAAACGTCGGCGGCACTTGCCTTAACTGGGGCTGTGTTCCTTCGAAAGTAATGAAAACCACGGCCGAGCTTTTGGAACGCTGCCGGCGTGCCGAAGAATTCGGCCTCTCTTCGGTAAATGATGTTAAAGTGGATATGAAAGCCCTGATGGAACGCAAGACAAGGGTGATTCAGGACCAGGCCAAAGGGATTCACAGACTTTTTGAACATCATAAAATCAAATATATAATAGGAACAGCCCATATACAAAAATCGAACCTGGTCAGGGTGGCTTTAGCGGATGATAATACCGTGGAAATACCATGGGACGCCCTGATTTTGGCGCCCGGCTCCAAACCGTTCAATATGCCCTCTTTTGCTTTCAATGGCCGGACCATTCTATCCAATAATGACGCATTATGTCTTGAAGATCTTCCCGCTTCAATTTTAATTGTCGGCGGCGGAGTAATCGGCTGCGAGTTCGCCTCGATTCTGGCGGCCTTCGGGGTAAAGGTGACTGTAGTTGAAGCCATGTCACGCCTCTTGCCTCTGCCTGCCGTTGACGAAGCCTGTTCCAAGGTTCTGCTGAGAGAGATGAAAAAACAAAAAATCGATTTTATCCTTGAACGGTCGGTTCAGAATGTTGAAGAAATATCCGGTAAATGCCGGGTGACTATAGGGCCTTCGCCTTTTATGGATCAGGCAAAAGCCCGGTCAGTAAAGTTGCAGATAATGGAGGTGGAAAAAGTATTGATTTCCATTGGCCGCGAATCCGTGACATCCGGAATAGGCCTTGAGAACCAGGGAATCAGGACAGACACCGGTGGTTGGATCATGGCGGACGAATATATGGCTACGAATGTGCCCCATGTTTATGCAGTCGGCGATGCCCTGGGACCGGCCAGGGTCATGCTGGCGCACGTTGCATCAAGAGAAGGAGTCGTTGCGGCTGAAAATGCCCTGGCGGGGAAACGCAGGATGAATTATGACGTCATCCCTAATGCCATTTTCACCATGCCGGAGATCGCCAATGTGGGTTTGAGTGAAGCCCGGGCCAGGGAAAAGGGGTTTCAGGTTAAGGCGGAAAGCGTACTCTTCAGGACAATCGGCAAGGCCCAGATCATGGGAGAGATTGCCGGCGAAGCCAAGATCGTAGCTGACGCGGAAAACGGCAGAGTTCTGGGCGTACATATTATCGGGCTGCATGCAACGGATTTGATCGCTGAAGGCGCCCTGGCTGTGCAGACCGGATGCACCCTGCAGGAATTGGCCGAGACGATACATGCCCATCCGACTTCAGCCGAGATCATGCAGGAGGTTTCTCTTAAGGCTTTAGGCAGGGCTCTGCATGGATAGATGAAATCAAATATTCTTTGACATAACCCGTTTAAAATGCAAATAAAAATGCAAAATGTTATGCATGATATAAATTCATTAGCTCTGTTCCCGCCCGACCATAAAAGTTCCGGAAAGTGGGCTTTTCAGTGATGCACGTCCAGCACGAATGTCCAGGAGGTTTTTACGAAATACATTGAAATTTCAAACATAGAGCTTGATTATTCAAGATAGATCGTTTAGGCTGCGCTCATGAACTTAATTGACAGAAAAACGGATCGGACCACATTAACTAAGCTCATGTCCGTATTTCCGGTAACCGCAATTCTTGGTCCCCGGCAGTGCGGAAAAACTACGCTTGCCCGGACGCTTGCCGCCGATTTCTATTTCGATCTGGAAAATCCCCAGGATCTTGCACGTCTGGAACAGCCTCAGATCGCACTTGAAGATCTGACGGGACTTATCGTCATCGACGAGATTCAGCGGATTCCCGATCTCTTTCCGCTCCTGCGCTATCTTGTGGATCAAGGGAAAAGCCGCAAGTTCGTAATCCTGGGAAGCGCCTCTCGGGATTTGATTCGCCAGAGTTCAGAATCCCTTGCCGGGAGGATCGCCTATATTCAATTGGGAGGATTCCGCCTGAGCGATATAGATTCCGAAGCTATCAAGACCCTGTGGTGGCGAGGGGGATTGCCCCTATCATTCCTGGCGGCCTCGGACAATGAAAGCCTGCTCTGGCGGAACCAATATGTGACGACTTTTCTGGAAAGGGACATTCCCCAGTTGGGGATTACAATCCCCGCTCGGACGCTTCGTCGCTTCTGGACAATGCTGAGTCATTATCACGGCCAGATCCTGAACTATGCGGAGCTGGGTCGTTCCTTCGGCGTCTCCGACATGACAGTCCGGAAATACTGCGATATTCTTGAAGGTACGTTCATGGTTCGCATCCTCCAGCCCTGGTTTGTCAACATCGGAAAACGTCTGGTGAAGCGGCCGAAATTATACCTGCGTGACTCCGGGCTATTCCATGTCTTGCTGTCCCTTGAAACTGCGGAGCAACTGCACTCTTCGCCCCGGCTCGGCGCTTCCTGGGAAGGTTTTGCCCTGGATTGCGTCTGCCGAACCCTGGGAAAGGAAGATGGGGGTCTCTATTTCTGGCACACCCACGCCGGTGCGGAACTCGATCTTTTCTGGCAGGCACGCGGACAAAACTGGGGGGCGGAATTCAAGTATGAAGATGCCCCTCGATTGACCCGATCAATGAAGACGGCAGTTGAAGACCTTAAATTGGAGCGGCTGTGGGTCGTCTATCCTGGTAAAGCGGCCTATCGTCTCACCGAAAAGATCCATGTGATCCCTCTTGCAGACGTCCGCGACACCTGGAACTACGTATAATTGAGAACATGGAGATGTACCCCGATAATTCATTGTTGAGGTGTTGGGGCTTAACACGAAAAGGGGCGTCCCAGTGTCCTTCCCCCAACTGAATGAAAAGGAGCTGAAAATCTTGAGGTCGCATTTTGCGACTTCAAGTTTCTGAGGTGGACGTTGGTATCCTCCTTATGTCTTCACAGAGCATGGGGTGATCATGGCAGCCAGTGTACTCGATACGGAACGCTCGGTAGAAATAAGCGTTCATGTGGTGAGGGCGTTTGTGAAGCTTCGGGCAATGATTGCAACACATAAAGAGTTGGCAAAAAAGCTCGAAGAGCTTGAAAAGAAATACGACCAGCAGTTTTAAATTGTATTCGAGGCCGTCAAACAACTTTTAGAAACTGACGCAAAATCCAGGAAGAAAATCGGTTTCGATATAAAGGAGAAGCAGTCCCAGTATGGCAGAAAATCAGTTAGAAAAAAATGAAAACCGATTTTAAATTATGAATATCTGTTATAGTTTTCTTATAAAGCAGTCGTTTGACAAAATCCGCTTAAAATACAAGTAAATATAGACTGTTAAGTACATATTGCGTTTATGGTTTTGATATTCTCTTCGCAGTATTTAAGAGTTATGTTATTTAAACTTGGTTCATTGCTGAAATATTATACTATTATTCCGGCTTATTCCGGCGATGTTTAGGCTATGTTTATATATTTATGAACGTTGTCCTCTATATTGCCAGATGGAGAATACCCATGAATACAATAAGACATAAAACAATAACACCGATATGCCTTTTTATTTTATTTTTTGTTTACGGATGCGCGCATGATTCGGCATATGTCTTTTCCGGCAAAGACATCAGAACCCTCCAGAATTTCTACGTTGCAAAGCATGCGAGAGACTCGAAAGGAATCAACGTATTAATTGCCAACCAGATAAATTCAGCCGGTTATACTTCTTCAACCGGAGAAGAAACTGCTCTTCCGGCCAATGTCGACGCAATAGTCACTTATCAGGACCGCTGGGGATGGGATATTACGGAATACCTATACATGCTGAGCGTCCAGTTCAGAAACCCTGCCGATAAAAAGGTCTTGGCTTCCGGACAGTCTTTTAAATCCTCGCTTGAAAGATCAACTCCGGAAATGATGGCAAAAGAGGTCATAGAGAAAATATTCAGCAAAACAATAACTCTTGAGGAGCAGAATCTTCTCAACCTTTTTTACGAAGGCAAGGCCTCACTGATCATACCGGGATTGATTTCCGGAATAGCCGAAGCTTCCGAATACGGAGCTAAAGTCAAGGAAAGAAAGGAGCTGTACGATCAAAAAGCCTGGGAAGCCCTTGCCCTGAGTACGCTGAAAACAAACTACGGAGATAATATGGCATGGTTTTATCTGGGAAGATCCGCTGAAAGTCTAGGATATTTCAATGCAGCGTTATCATACTACGATAAAAGCATTCAATTGTCGGACAGCGCCCTCACCCGATGCCTGGGGCCTGTCTGCTCAGGTTTTGCTTTTCCGAATGCCCCCAAAAGCAGAGTCGATGAGGTAAGGAAAGCTATCGCTGACGAATTAAAGAATGTCCGCTGAAAAAAAATAGGCTTCACCGTTAAAGAGAAGCAAAGGGTTTATGGCAGGTTAAAATCAAGATAGGCAATATTAAATCCTTTGACAAAATATGGTTAAAATGCAAATAAAATACAAACTGTTGCGCATAATATTAATTCATTATATGTGTGTGAACAGCTTTATTTCTACCTGTCATTTATAATTAACGGGAATTTTTGAATGCGTAAGATTCCGGATCGGACCAAGGATCAGAAAGGGTGACAAGGTAATGGAAAGGATAACGGTGCCGGAATTTACAATGCCGCCTATCGGAAATGGCTTCCTACTGAATCTCACAAGTTCCGGCAAGCAGACTGTTCCGCTATGCACGTTACGCACGAACTTCCCCACCCAAGTCCCGTGCGAAATCGTTCATCTGTGATGCAGGCAGTTCTACGTCGATAGCCTGCCAGAAAGCTCATTTACAACATCTGGGTCAAGCCGACGGCGAAGACGCCGCGGCTTACCCAACTCGTTAGCTTCCATGTCCACGAAAAAAGGATGGCATTATGAAGAAAGAACCGATTTTATGGCTTAAATTCTCGGGTAAATCATTGGATGTGCAGTCAATGCCGATATACGAACTCGGAGACACGCTTATAGAAACGCGATTTCGGGCTAGCGTTGACACCCATTAAATTATGCGATTCTACTCTTTTCAGAGTTAAGCCCCAATTCCCTCTACAAGATTCCGCTAAAGCCGGCCTTCCCTGGCCGGAATATGTCACCCTTAAATATTGATCCTCAGATT
>CAYODW010000044.1:0-21880 GCA_964402865.1 uncultured Desulfonema sp.
ATGCAACGACCGGTATAGGTGTCGACAAAACCGGCATTAATAAAACACTTTACCACGGAATGCTTGGAGATTCAGATGTAAAAAGCATTATAGTTGATACGCAGATCGAGTTTTTAAAAGCTATACCTTCAAATATTGAACTGATAGGTTTTGAAGTTGAAATGATGTCTCTCCCTGATCGTGAAAAAGTGCTGAAAAATCTTCTTGCCGGAATCCGGGATTCATTCGACTATATAATTCTGGATTGCCCCCCGTCTTTAAGTCTTTTGACCGTAAATGCGCTTACGGCCTCCGATTCACTTTTAATTCCGCTTCAATGTGAATTTTATGCGTTGGAAGGACTTGGCCAGCTATTGCATACGGTAAAGCGGATCAGGCAAAGCCTTAATACGGGTCTTAAGATAGGAGGGATACTTCTTACCATGTATGACAAGAGAACCAACCTTTCCATGCAGGTAGCCGAAGATGCGGAAAGGCATTTCAGAAATCTGGTTTTTAAAACCATAATACACAGAAGCGTGCGGCTTGGTGAGGCGCCCAGCTTCGGGAAACCGATAATACTTTATGATGCCGCTTCAACGGGGGCAAGGAGCTATGTAAATCTTGCAAAAGAGATATTAGACAGTGTGGTTTCAAGACCTTTGAAGAACGTGCAATTTTGAAATATATTCCGGGGAGTCAGATGGACAAGAACTCAGTTTCAAAAATCAGGAAAAAAATCGCTCTTGGGAAAGGGCTCGGCGCTCTTATTCCGGGTATTGATTCTGTCGAGAAGGAGTCGGAAAAACATATCCTTTGCGATATAGAGCTGATAAGGCCTAATCAGTACCAGCCCAGAATCCGTTTTTCTGAAAAGGATCTTGAAGAGCTCGCCCGGTCTATTGAAGAAAAGGGTATTATCCAGCCCCTTCTTGTCAGAAGGGATGCCGCGGATTTTGAGTTAATAGCAGGGGAAAGGCGTCTCAGGGCGGCCAGGATGGCCGGTTTGACAGAGGTTCCGGTTATAATTAAGGATGTGCCCGATTCCGAAATGCTCGAAATGTCGATAGTAGAGAATATACAGCGCGAAAACCTTAACCCGATAGAAGAAGCGGAAGCCTACCATCGCCTTATGGCCGAGTTCAGCCTCACACAGGATGAAGCTTCAAAACGTGTGGGAAAGAGCAGACCTGCCGTTGCCAATCTTCTGAGGCTGCGGCAGCTTCCGGAGCAGATAAAGGAGAGTATTTTAGATGGCACATTGAGCATGGGACATGCAAGAGCGCTGCTGGGAGCAGAAACGTCCGCCCAACAGAAGACCGCATGGATGGCGATAATATCAAAGGGCCTTTCGGTCAGGGAGACCGAAAACCTTGTAAAGCGTCTCAAATCCAAAAAGGCGCCTCAGGAAAAACAGAAAAGTTCGGATGATATATATTTTTCAAGTCTTCAGGAAGAACTGTCCCGCCATTTTGGAACAAAGATTGAAATCAAAAGGCACGGGAAGAAAGGGAAAATAGAGATCGAGTTTTACAGCAATGAAGATCTCGATCATCTGATCAGCCGCCTTAAGCGTGCTAGATAGTTGCCGGAGCCGGAATTACATTCTTGCAAAATGCCAAAGCCCATTACCCCTGCCCTGCCTGAATGGGAGATACTCAAAAGGTTCATTAGATGGCTCTTCATATAATAATTGACGGATACAATCTGATTCGCCAATCCCCTTTATTAAGCTCTATCGACCGGAAAGACATCCGGCGCGGGAGAGATGCCCTTCTCGACCTGCTTGCTGCCTACAAAAAAACAAGACCGCACAGAATAACTGTTGTTTTCGATGGTATAAGTGATTCTCTCTTTTCATCGGCCAAAGAGAAGATAAAAGGGATTGATGTGCGTTTTTCAAGACGTCCCGACTCGGCGGATACGGTGATAAAAGAGCTGGCATCGGGTTACAGAGAAAAGGCATTAATAGTAAGTTCCGATGTGGATGTGGTCAGATTTGCTGAAGCAAAAGGCGCCGCCACAATCAGCTCCCCCCTGTTTGAGAATAAGATAAGGACGGCATCATGCTTTGATGATGCTGGGACGGCGGAGGATGAGGAGGAAGAAAGGCGGACGGATACCAAAAAGAAGGGGCCGTGCAGAAGGCTTTCCAAAAAAATGAGGCATAATATTGCAAGGGCGGGGATGATTTGAAGAGTTCTGAAGAAAAAACGGATCAGACTGATTCAAAAAAGCGCATTATTGATCTTTTCAGAGACCATGTCTCTTCAGGCAAGGCGGAATTCTTCAAAAAATATGGAATGGATTTCGTCATGGGCCGCAGGGAAGGACCTTTCCTGTGGGATATGGACGGCATGAAGCGAGTTTTCAACCTCCACTGCAATGGCGGAGTATTCAACCTGGGTCACCGGAACAGTGAGCTGATAAATGTCTTGAACGAGAGCCTTGAAGAGATTGACATAGGCAATCACCATCTTATCAGCAGGGAAAGAGCCGAACTTGCTTTTCTTATTTCGCAATTGATGCCAGGTGATCTTGATTATACCATTTTTGGCGTCGGAGGCGGCGAGGCTGTTGATCTTGCGTTTAAAATCGCAAGAGCCTATACGGGCAGGTCTGAAATAATATCCGCCCGCGGCGGATATCACGGGCATACCGGCCTTGCAATGGCGGCAGGGGATGAGAAATACAGGGCTCCTTTCGGACCGGCGGCTTCCGGCTTTATTCAGGTTCCATTCGGCAATCCCGACGCGCTTTTTGCTGCAGTCGGAAAGGATACGGCAGCCGTAATACTTGAGACTGTTCCTGCCACCCTCGGTATTGTTATTCCTCCCGCCGGTTATCTTGAGTCAGTACGGGAAGTTTGCACCGGGAATAATATCATCCTCATCATGGATGAAGTCCAGACAGGCTTGGGACGCACCGGCAGGTTATGGGGGTTTGAACATTTCGATATTATCCCGGATATTGTTGTACTAGGAAAGGGCCTGTCGGGCGGGATTTATCCCGTCAGTGCCACGGTTATAAGAAAACCGCTTGAATCGGTCTTCCATGCAGATCCTTTCATACACATTTCGACTTACGGAGGATCAGAGTTAGGATGCAGGGTCGTGTCCCGCGTTCTTCAGATATCTTCAGATCCGGATTTCATTGCCCATGTGAACAGACTGAGTTATAAGTTCAAGACCGGGGTCGCAATCCTTATGAAAAAACATCCTGAATATCTCACTGGTTTCAGGCAGCTTGGCCTTATGATGGGTTTAAAACTTGTCGATGAAATATCCGGCCCTGTTTTGACAAAAGCGGCATATGATAATGACCTTCTTATGCTCTATGCAAACAATGACACCTCAGTTTGCCAGTTCCTTCCTCCACTTGTCATGGAAGAGGAGCAGGTGAACTGGGTGATTGACAGGCTTGACAAGGCGCTTTATGCGGCTGAATCGGTTAGATCTTTTTTGATTCAAGGCGGAAAATGAACATCGACTCTGACCTTATTAACAAATTCGAAGCCGGGTTGGACCCGCAAAATCTCAATGATTCGTCCGTTCCGGCAGTCATTCTGGGATTCGGTGAGATATCGACTGTTTTTCAGATTGGAGGATGTGCTGATATCGCATACAAAAGGATGCCTCTATTTAAGGATACAGTCTCTGCCGAAAGATATTCGGGACAATTCCTTGAATATTGCAATCTGCTCGCCGAATCCGGATTGAATCTTCCTGAAAGCGGAACAGAAATAATTGCTCTTCCCGGCAGGCCCGTTGTTCTTTATATTGCACAAAAAATTCTTCCTCCGGAACGCTTTGCCCATAAACTTATCCATGTGTTGAATCCTTATGAAACCGGAAAAATGATAGAAAAAATCCTTTCGCGGATCGAGCTTGTGTGGAGCTTTAACGGGCAAAAAAAGCCTCTCTTGGAGCTTGCGCTGGATGGGCAGCTTTCCAACTGGGTTGTTCCTGAGAATGGAACGGAGGAATTATATTTTGTTGATACAAGCACACCCCTTTACAGGAAAAACGGGGTTGAACAGCTCGATCCGGAACTCCTGCTTCAAAGCGCTCCCGGATTTTTGTGTTGGATGCTGCGCCTGTTTTTTTTAGATGATGTCATGAACCGTTATTACGACAAACGCCTGGTATGCATAGATCTTGCGGCAAATCTATTCAAGGAGCAGAAACCAGAGATTGTGCCCCTGGCAGTTGAAATAATGAACAGCATATTCTTTGCGAAAGAAAAACCTCTTTCAGCAGATGAGATTGAAAAGTATTACCGAACAGACAGAATTATATGGGCGCTGTTTCTTGCTTTCAGGCGGATCGATATGTTTATCAAAACAAAAATTCTGATGAAAAGGTATGAATTTATTCTGCCAGGAAAAATAAAACGCTAAAGATATTTGCTTGAGCAAGAATTATATCATTATAGCAGTATGTTGCAATATATTTTTTATTCTTGACGTATATTTTTAATGGAATTACAAGAAATATAATACAAACCAGGTCGATCTTGGGCTGAATCCGAAATTCAGGGATTTGAGAGATATACCTTAACACTATACATTAATTTAAAAATGAAAGGAGGTTTTGCCGGAAAAGGATTGTTTGCGAGTAAGCGAATTATAAGCTGAAAGAGGGTATTTATGACAATATTACCATAAGGAGGTCAAAATGAACAAGAGGATCCTGATTGTAACATTTCTGGCTGTCTTTTCAGCAGCGTTTATTATTCCTGCTTTAACAACAGACGCGCAGGCAGCCGATAAACTGGGATGGATCGGTCCCGTTTATAAGGAGTTATCCGACAGTCTGATGAAAGGTTTCAAGGAATACTATAAAAAAACCTATAATAAAGATGTGGATATCACGTTTGTTCATCCGGGAGGTTGGCCGGTCTGCGTCGACAAGCTGAGGGCATGGGGTGATAAGCCTGATGCCGATGTCTTCCTGGGTGCAGGCGCGCCGGCGCATGAGGTTCTGAAAAAAGAAGGACGAGTCATTCCTTACAAACCGAAGGACTGGGATATGGTCCCCGCCGAATGGAATGGTATGAAGGTAAAGGATGCAGACGGCGCATGGACATGTTTCGCGCCCTGGATTGTCACAAACCTGTACAATGAGAAAGTCCTGAAAGCCCTTAAACTCCCCCCCCCGAAAACCTGGAGAGAACTTCTCAATCCTATATACAGAGGCAACATTGTTCAGACATTGCCGTACGCCTCCGGTACAGTGCATGAAGTCGTTGAGATTCTCCTGCAGGGATTCGGGGAGAAAGAGGGTTGGGCAATGAACAGGTTGCTAGCTGCTCAACTGGCCCGCTTTTCTACGGGCAGTACGGATACGACACACCTTGTGAGCCGCGGAGAAGCTCCGATCGGAATTGCCCAGCCGCAGATGAACGCAATGGTTGCCCGAAAAGACGGTTATCCTGTGCGTGACCTGCTCCCTGATAAAACAATCCTTGTTCCCGAAGCTGTTGCGCTGCTCAAAAACTCGCCCAACGAAGCAGTAGGAAAGATCTTCCTGGACTGGCTGTTCAGCATGGAAGGGCAGAAATATGTTCTGGAAGGCGGTTATTTCGTTGCAAGAAAGGATATTAATTTCACACAGTGGGAAAAAGAAGGCGTTGTCATGGCCAAACATGCAAAAGCTGCTCTTGGTGTCGATAACTTCTGGGATCTGAAGGTCGGGTTTATTAACTATGACTTGGATCTTGCTGCAAAGAGATGGGATGAAGTAAACAAGTATTATGAGTTCGAGATATACAGAAAATGGGGCGAATTGAAAAGCAGTCTTTTCCTGATAGAAGAAGTCGAGGGAGAAGTTAATGCGGCAAAAGCAGCCAAAATGAATGTAAAGAAGGCCGAGGATAAAATAAAAGAAGCCCGCAAGCTGTTCGAGTATGACGGGAATTACGCGGCCGCCAGACTGGCAGCAACAAAAGCCCGATCTCTGCTTGTTGGAAAATAGGAATGAGATTTGTGAGACTTTAGCTGTGATTATAACGACTTTCAAATACGGGCGGGCGGAATCCCGCCCGTATATCACTGAATGATTCATTAAGGATTTTACATGTCCCGTGGCAATAGTTTTCTGTCTGCGCTCCTTTGGTCCGTAATAGCTTTTCTGGTGATCTATCCGCTTTCGATTCTTATCATTGAAAGCTTGAAAATTTCAGGAACCGACGGTTCAGGCATCCAGAACTACCTGGAGTTTTTTCAGGACACTTATTACCTTAAAACCTTTTGGAACACCATTGTGCTGAGTACGATGGTGCTTCTTGTAACAACACTTTTCGGAATACCCCTTGCATACATTCTGGCGCGATACAGGCAGCGGGGAAAGACGATTTTCACTGCTCTTATCCTTATGCCTATTGTTCTGCCAGCCTACGCGGGAGTATTCGCATTCGTAATCTTTTTCGGAAAATTCGGCACCATGAATCTGCTTCTCATGGATGCCGGACTGATAGAGAAACCCATAAATTTCATCTTCGGATTCCACGGACTGGTATTCATAGAAGCCCTGCATATGCTCCCCTTCATTGTACTCAGTCTTTCATCGGGTTTTACCAGCATCGATCCTTCTTTTGAAGAGGCCGCTGAAGTCGAAGGCGCCAGCGGTTTCCGGAGATTCATAACCGTAACACTGCCTCTCTGCACACCGAGTTATCTGGCGGGCGCCGTCATGGTATTCCTGTGGCCGTTTACGGACTGGCTTACTCCGCTCATTCTTGGACAGGTTGATTTTCTTCCTTCGGTAGCCTACATCAACATCGCCTATCACTTTACGGATGCGCACCGGAAATATATGGGGATCGTGGCTGTGGTTGTTTCTTCAGTAGTTTGCATAGCTCTCTTTCTGCTTGCAAGATGGTGGGTTGAAAAAAGAAAGTACACCGGCCTCTCGAAAGGAACAACGGCCGAAGGAAGGGTGATCGAACCCAGTCCATTAGTGAAAACCGGCTCTTATATGTATATGTATTTTATAGCAGCCCTTGTCCTGCTGATTCCGGTTGTTCTGGGATTATCAGCTTTTTCCAGAAGATGGGTTTTTGAACCATTTCCGACCTACTGGACCCTTGATAACTTCAGGGTAATTCTGATGGAAAGCCCCGGCTTGATAAAAAATTCATTTGTTTTCAGCGTGATAGCCCTGATTATGGGAGTTGTTTTCGGGCTCCCGGCTGCCTATATAATCGTCCGAACCAAAGTTCCGGGAAAAGATGCTCTCGACTTTATGATAACATTGATGCTCGCTTTTCCGGGGATAGCTATAGGCGTCAGTTATCTTCTGGCCTTCTGGGAAGGTATATCGCTTGCAACGCATTGGATGATAATGCCGCTTGCTCTCTTTGCACGACGGCTTCCGTATTTCTTAAGGATAGCTCATGCTTCCTATCTGCAGCTCGATATCTCACTTGAAGAAGCCTCAGAAGTATCAGGTGTTGGTAAATTCAGGACTTTTATAAACATTTCCCTCCCGCTATTGGTCAAAGGAGTTCTTGTCGGTGTGGTGATGTTTTTTATCATGGCGTTTCAGGAGATTTCCACAGCGATATTTCTTTACAGGGGGGGGTGGGAAACCCTGCCGATAGGAATCTATCTGAACTGGCACCGCGGCATGGAATTCGGAATCTCCGCGGCTATGGCTTTTCTCATGATCGTGATAACGTTTATTCTCCTGCTGATCGTTGCAAGAATCGGTGGAGGTATCCTCAAAGCCGCCTGGGGGCCGGGAGAAGGAAGATAATTTACAGACAGACCGTTTGAGCTGCATGATATCAAGTGAAGAACTAAGGAGACACGTTTAATGGCATTTATTGAGATCCGCAACCTGTTCAAACAATATAAAAAAGTGACAGCTGTCAACCGTATAAATCTTGAAGTGAATGAAGGAGAGCTGCTAACCCTTCTCGGACCCAGCGGATGCGGCAAAACAACCACTCTTCGCTGCATTGCCGGACTCGAAAAGCCTGAGGATGGCGATATAATTATTGACGGCAAGTCTATGATTTCAGAAGGATTTGTCCAGCCGGCAAAAAGAGGAATAGGCATGATGTTCCAGAATTATGCCGTATGGCCGCACATGAAGGTGTACAGCAATATAGTTTACGGCCTGAAACTCCAGAAGTTATCAAAACAGGACATCAAGAAAAAAGCTAAGGATGTATTGGAGCTGGTGGGTTTGCAGGGCCTGGAAGAGAGATATCCGGGTCAGTTGAGCGGCGGGCAGCAGCAAAGAGTCGCTCTGGCGAGGGCTCTCATTAGAAATCCCAAGGTACTGCTTCTCGATGAACCACTAAGCAATCTGGATGCCAAGCTCAGGGAAAAAATGAGATTTGAAATCAAGAGCCTGGTAAAACGAATGGGTATTACTTCGGTCTATGTAACCCATGATCAGGCTGAAGCGATGGTTATTTCGGATCGGATCGTTGTTATGGAAAAGGGAAACATTGTGCAGATTGGCTCCTCTCGTGAAATATATGAAAAGCCCGCCAGCAGGTTTGTAGCCGATTTTATCGGCGCCATGAATTTCATCCCCGGAGAGATAGTAGAGGTTCTTTCCGACATAAATGAAGTTTATGTGCGCACGGAATTCAGTGAGAAGATTTTGTGCGGTTCAACAGGCATTGAAGCGGCGAAACCGGGTATGAAAGTCTATGCATCAATACGCCCCGAAGATGTGGAGGTATTCACTGAAATGCCTCAATCCGGGGAGAATCTTTTTAAGGGTACTATTGCCAATAAAGCATACCTCGGAAATTTTCTGTTTCTTTTCATAACTATAAAAGGCACCACAATCAGGGTACAGGCTCCGCATCAACTCCCTCAGGAAGAAGGTCATGAAATATACTTTTCTCTGAATCCGCAAAAATGCATGGTTCTGCCTGAATGAGCGGGAGCCTTGATCAACTCACTTTCTTTATGCCCTGTTATGGGTGCACATTAGTACTCGTGTTCAAACAATTTGAATCGAAACAGCACATTTCCAGTCCGCTCTGAAGCGGGGAATTTCAAATCACTCCAATCGGAACATTATTTTGGCAACTACTATTGACGCCTACAGGTGACATTTATGCTGAGCTTTATTTTTAAGAAGGAACGGCAGCTAGAACTGTTGGTATATCAATACCTTGATACCTTCAAATTGAGCCAGGAGAGTTTTTCAATGGCTATGAATTCATGCTTTCTGAATGATCCGGAGTGTGAAAATTTTGATTTTTATATAAAGCAGACGCATAAATATGAAAATAAAACCTCGGATATAAGCGATGAGATAAACAATATAATGTACGGCAAGACACTTATTCCGGATTCCAGGGGAGATATAATGAGGCTTCTGAACAAGATTGATACTATCCCCCGCCTTTTTAAAGATATTCTTTACATGGTTCAGGCCGAAAGACTTACAATTCCGGACTTTATTGTTGATGAAATCAGAGAGCTTATCAGGATAAGTATTGAGTGCTGCGAGCTTCTTATCAGGCAGTCTGTTGCCCTTTTCAAGAATTCTGGCGGAATACGGACGTTACTTGGAAATATAGAAACAAATGAAAGTCACTGCGATAATATCGAGCGTAGAATAGTTGCCATGATCTTTGGTTCAGAGATTGACCCCTTCAGTAAGCTTCAGTTAAAAGATCTTATTGAAAAAATAGGAAATATTTCCGATGCCGCAGAGGAAGTATCCAAGTTTGTAAATATAATTAGTCTCAAGAGGCGGGTATAATGTTTTCTCTTCTCGGCGGGATATTTATGGGCTGGTCCCTCGGTGCTAATGATGCGGCAAATGTTTTTGGAACTGCAGTCTCTTCCAAAATGGTGAAATTCTATACCGCGGCGATTCTTGCGTCGATATTTGTTATTCTGGGAGCCGTGGTATCAGGTTATGCAGGTATTGAGACCCTTAAAGGACTGACTATTTTTGGAAAAGAAGAAGCGGTCATATCATCTGTTGCAGCAGCGCTTGCCGTGGTCCTGATGACTGCGTTCGGTTTGCCTGTTTCAACATCACAGGCGGTTGTCGGTTCAATTATAGGCATCGGCATATTAAACGGCCAGCTTAATTTTACGGGTATGGGAAAGGTTGTGGCATGCTGGTTCGGAACGCCGATAGGGGCGGCGGTTGTTTCAATTATTCTGTACAAGGTCCTTGCATACCTTTATAACAGGCTCAATCTTAATATGTTCGAATCCGACGTGTTAATACGTATAGGAATGATCATCGTCGGGTCATTCGGGGCATATGCGCTTGGAGCCAACAATGTAGCAAATGTTACCGCTGTTTTTGTGGGTGCCGGTATGCTCAGCGTTTTTAATGCCGCTCTTATTGGAGGTATAAGCATAGCTCTTGGCATAATGACTTTCAGCAGACCTGTTATGGAAACAGTGGGGAGGAAGCTTGTCAGGCTCGATCCTTTTTCCTCATTCGTGGTAGTTTTTTCTCTCGGTATTACGGTTTATTTTTATACTCTGCTCGGTGTACCTGTTTCGTCTTCTCAGGCCATTATTGGAGGAGTGCTCGGTATTGGTCTTATCAGGGGAGTTGATACAATAAGTCATAAGGCTCTCTTCAATATATTAACAGGGTGGTTCCTCACTCCATTTATAGCCTGCCTTTTTGCAGTTTTCATAAATTACATTGTACATCTTCAATATGTTCCTCACAGGTAGCATGGAAAAACCTCCTTTATTTTCTCTAACGATCGATAAAGCATAAAACTAATATTTCTTGCTATTAACGGTGTAATCATGGATACTTGATATCCATAATATGAATTATTCAGGAAATAAGCGGATACAAAGTATGCAAATGAGGCTTGGTTACTAAATGAGAAAGTTGAATGATCAAGTATATCAGCTTGTTATAAATTCAGGGGTTGTGGCACTCTATTTGCTTCAATAGTAAAACATGTTTAAAAAATTAATTAACAGCAAATTCTGGTCAGGTGTTCCGGCGTGGCTTTTTATTGGCGCGGTTATAGTTCTTTTTCCTATTTTTGCGTTCATTACAATGCAGAATATTCACCGGACAAGTTTTCACAATACCCGCCTTCTTCTTGAAAAAGGCGCCGCTCTAATCAGATCTTTCGAAGCAGGCGCAAGAACCGGCATGTCCGGAAACTTTATGGGCAGTTTTCATCTTCAGAGGCTTTTAAGCGAAACCGCGATGCAGCCCGATATAGCCTATCTTCTTGTCACAGATGCCGAAGGGACCATCGTTGCCCACAACCATCCTGATCATGTCGGCAAAACCTATGAAACAGGTATGGATTTAAAAGAGATCTTTGCGTCAAAGGATGTGCAGTGGCGTGTTGTTACAGGCTTCGACGGCAAAAAAATATTTGAAGTTTACAGAAGATTTGCTCCTGTTGGGGGAATGCACCGCGGAGATATGATGCGAAGATGGTTTAATCCGGGATGCAATATTGAAAATCCCCGCCAGGCGGATCTTATAATATTTATCGGTCTTGATATGTCTGCAGTCGAGGATGCGAGACTTGCCGATATGAAACATTCGGTCGTGATGGGAATTGTGCTGCTTCTTATCGGTTTTGCCGGTGTTGTTCTGCTCTTTATGGCTCAGAGCTACAGAAGCACAAAAGCCTCACTGTCGCGAATAAAGGCTTTTTCGGATCATCTTGTAGAAAACATGCCTATAGGCCTTGTTGCTGTGGACAATAACAAAAGAATTGCATTGTCAAATAATACTGCCGGATCGATTCTCTCCATTTCTCTTCCGGATATATCGGGAAAAGGCGCGGAAGAGGTTCTGCCCCCGGCTTTATGGAAGCTTATATCCGATTTGAAAAATCAGAAAGGAGTTATTGAAACGGAGATTGAATGCATATTGAACGACGGAAAGGTCGTACCTCTTGAAGTCAGCGCCACCGAGCTGAAGGATGAAAAAGGCGATTTTCTCGGTTATATTATTCTCTTTAAGGATTTAAGTGAAGTCCGCTCACTTCGCAGGGAAGTTGCAAGAAGCCAGCGCCTTGCATCCCTTGGCAGTCTGGCGGCTGGTGTTGCGCATGAAATAAGAAACCCTTTAAGCTCCATCAAGGGGTTTGCCGTCTATTTCAGAGAAAGGCAGGAGAAAGAGGAGGATAAACAGATTGCAGGAATCATGATACAGGAAGTGGACAGGCTTAACAGGGTTGTGAGCCAGCTTGTTGAACTTGCAAGGCCGGTTTCTATTTCAAGAAAGCCTGTTTCTCTACGCAATGTCATAGAAAATTCCCTTAAGCTGCTGGAAAGAGATGCCTCGGAGAAAAAAATTGAAATAAAGAGAATATTCGCACCGGAGGAATTTGAAATTCCGATAGACGGGGACAGGATCAGCCAGGTTCTTTTAAACCTCTATCTTAATGCCATTGAATCGATGGAAAAGGGGGGCAGGCTCGCAGTTTCGCTGTCGAAAGGAGAGGGTATTGCAATCATAAAAATTTCAGACACAGGCTCAGGTATAGGCGAAAAGGATCTGCCCCATGTTTTTGATCCTTATTTTACGACAAAGACAACGGGAACAGGTCTCGGGCTTGCCATAGTTCACAATATTATAGAAGCGCATGAAGGCAAAATCACGGTTGAGAGCAGTCCTGGAGAAGGTACAACCTTCACACTCTTTTTGCCTTGCGAAAGGCAGGGATAATATCCGTATGAAGCAAAAAAACAGAATACTTGTTGTTGACGACGATACCGCTCACCGCACAATGCTTCACGCATTAATCGGGGGATGGGGATATGAAATTTCCGAGGCGGATGACGGATCTACCGCAATTTCGGAAGTTCGGGAAAGACCTTACGATCTTGTTCTGATGGATGTAAGGATGCTTAAGGTGTCGGGAATAGAAGCGCTTTCTGATATTAAATCAATCAATCCAGCAATCCCGGTTATTATTATGACGGCTTATTCCTCTGTTGAAGCGGCTGTTGATGCCATTAAGCAGGGAGCTTATGATTACCTGACAAAACCCCTTGATTTTGATAAATTGAGACTGACAATTGAAAGGGCTATGGAGCATATCCACCTTAAGGAAGAGAACCGCCTTCTCAAGGAAAATTTAGGGATCAGTTTCGACAGGCGGAACATAATCGGGCGAAGTCCCGCAATGGCAAAGCTGCTTGAGACAGTCGCCCTGGTTGCTCCATCCGAAGCCACTGTGCTTATAACAGGCGAATCAGGAACCGGAAAGGAGCTGATAGCAGGCGCGATTCATTTCAACAGCGCAAGAAAAGAGGGGCCTTTTGTGAAAATAAACTGCGCTGCGATTACGGATACCCTTCTTGAGTCGGAACTGTTCGGCCATGAAAAGGGTTCTTTTACCGGGGCTGACAGAAGAAAAGAAGGGCGCTTTATCCAGGCAAACGGGGGTAGTATTCTGCTTGACGAAATCAGCGAGATGCCTCTAGGAATGCAGGTCAAGCTTCTCCGGGTGCTCCAGGAGCGGGAGATAACCCGTGTCGGGGGCGAAAATGCAGTAAAAACGGATGTGAGGGTTATTGCAGCAACAAACAGAGACCTTAAAGATATGGTTGCATCCGGGGCTTTTCGTGAAGACCTTTATTACCGGCTGAATGTCGTGAGTCTGGATGCTCCTCCGTTAAGGGAGAGAAAGGAGGACATCCCTCTTCTTGCACAGAACTTTCTTGGTCTGTTTGCTGAAAAAAACCGGAAAAAGATAAAGGGTTTTACTCCTGCGGCTATGGACGGAATTGTAAAATACGGCTGGCCCGGAAACGTGCGGGAGCTTATGAATGCTGTTGAAAGGGCGGTTGTTTTGGCACGTTCGGAATACATAGATGAGGATGATTTGCCTGATGTCAAAAAACATTCTGAAGAGACTGCCGGCTCTGTCCGGACTGAGATGGCGGA
The DNA here is from genome assembly GCA_964402865.1 of uncultured Desulfonema sp. Classification (GTDB taxonomy): domain Bacteria; phylum Desulfobacterota; class Desulfobacteria; order Desulfobacterales; family RPRI01; genus RPRI01. The sequence goes on from CAYODW010000044.1 coordinate 13,863, forward strand.
TATGCCGCTTGAAGAGATCGAAAAAGTCTCTATATTAAGAACTCTTGAGTCTTTGCGCGGGAACAAGAGTGAAACTGCAAGGAGGCTTGGCATAACCAGAAGAACCCTTCATAAGAAATTAAAGAAGTACGGTGTTATGCCTTAAATAATGAGATAAAGGATGGCATATGATAAAAAAAAACAATGTAAATATCAGATGTTCAGCCTGCGGGACAAAAAACAGGATACCGTCGGACAAGTCAGGGGTTGCTGCCAGATGCGGCAAATGTTCGGTATTGCTTGACATAACCGATCTTTTCGGTAAAAAGCCTTTGATCGTCACTGACAATAATTTCAGCGAAAAGGTACTCAAATCTCCGATTCCTGTCCTGCTTGACTGCTGGGCTCCTTGGTGCGGACCGTGCAGGATGGTAGGGCCTGTTATGGATGAGATTGCGAAAGAGTATTCCGGAAGGGTCAGAATATGCAAACTGAACGTTGATGAAAATCCGCTTACTTCAGCAAAATTCAATATTAACAGCATCCCGACCATGCTTATCTTTGACAGTGCAAAACTAAAAGATACACTTGTCGGAGCCCTTCCGAAACAGCAGATAATCAATAAAATATCCGGTTTCCTTTTATAGATTCATTAATGGATGCTGGGAAGAAAGAGAATTGAATATTGCAGGGAAAATAGAAAAGGTTTTTCAAAACGGCTTTTGCCTTGACAGTAAAGTTCTGCATTACATTGATTCAACTTTTTCGAACCACTCGGCAGCAGAAATCGAGAAAATATTAACCGGGGAATCTGATTTTGAAAAAGAGACTCTTTTGAAATTGATATTTTCTCCGGATGAATCAGCACAGTTTCTTCTCGAAGAATTTCTTGAGGAGACGGATTTTGCTAAAGAAGATGTGGAGAGGATTATCGGATATTTATCCGCACGGGAAATCAGGAGTAAAATTATCTTTCCGGATGAGAGAGAAACCATAAACGTAATAGTGCCTCCCGCCGTCTTGAGTGAATTTATAGATCGTCTAAATATCTCCGTAAAGCTTAATGCTAAGCTTGCAGAAGCCGTTAAATTTATAGTCTCTGACAGATCGAAGACTCTTGCAAAAGTCAGAATACGAAATGCTCGGAAAGAGTTTGCAGGAATGAGGCTCGATTTCCTCTCTCTTTTTTTTGAAAAAATGGGTTCTGAAGAGGAAAGTATATTTAATGAATGTCTAAAATCAGTAATAGAGGTTCTGGAAGATTCGGATGACCGAAGTAATATTTATCAGGCGTTATCAGGTAAAAAAGAATTCTTATTTCAGAACCTGATAAATGCCGAAAGGCTTGAAGAACTGCTTCAGACGAACAATATTGAAACGCTTCTTCTGCAAGGTGTGAGGCCGGTGTCGATCGATAAGGATGAAGTGCAAAGAAAAATGGAGATCATAGACAGAATCTGCCTTGCCGTTTTCGGGAAAACGGAATATTATGAGAAAAATTTGATGAGCTACAGTCTCATTAAGCATCATGGAGTTTAAAAAATGAAATTTAAAATGATGATTTTATGCATTGCAGCCATACTAGGGCAAACCTGTTTAAGCCTTAGCGCAAAAGGAGCAGAAGCTCCTCTGACGGCTGATGATGTGATCACAAAGATTGAAAGCAGGTATTCGGTGCCGGGTTTTTCGGCGCGATTTATCCAGGAATCCACCTTAAAGGCAATGGGAATAACGGATGTTGCAACAGGGAAAATGTTTGTCAAGCGGCCTGGAATGATGAGATGGGAGTATGAAAAACCGGAGAAGCAGGTTGTTGTGACAGATGGTGAGAACTTGTGGATATACAGGCCGGAAGACAACCAGGTCATGGTTGGAAAGGCTCCTGAATTTTTCGGGGCAGGCAAAGGAGCGACTTTTTTATCGGATATAAGAATTATAAGGCGCAATTTTTCTGTTTCCATTGCAAATGATAAAGATGGTTATGTTATTTTAAATCTTCTGCCCAAACAGAAAAAGGCTGATGTTGCAAAGATTTATATTTCTATTTTAAAAAGAGATTATGAAATCTCGAGAATAGGAATAAATAATTCATATGGTGATGAAACGATAATAGATCTTTTTGATTCGCAGTTTGTAACCAGCCCTTATTCTGCTTTCACCTTTACTATACCCAAGGGGGCTGAGGTCATAAAAATAGATGAGTGAATGGAGAAATCTATATGAAGGATAAAATAAGAAGTTTGTTAAAGGAAAGAAAAGCTATCATGCTTGCTCATAATTATCAGCCTCCCGAGATACAGGATGTGGCTGATCTTTGCGGGGATTCCCTTGAATTGAGCATAAAGGCGTCCCAGACCGATGCCGAGGTAATAGTATTTTGCGGGGTTCATTTCATGGCGGAGACGGCTTCCATCATGTCTCCCGAAAAAAGAGTGCTTCTTCCGCGCATGGATGCGGGATGCCCGATGGCCGACATGGTGACGCCCGAAGCTCTTGCAAAGAAGCTTAAGGAGCTGCCGCCAATGCCTGTTGTTACTTATGTGAATTCAACCGCAGCGGTAAAGGCGCTTTCCACGATATGCTGCACATCGGCAAATGTGGTCAAGGTGGTGAACAGTCTCGATGCCGACGAGGTTCTGATGGTTCCCGATAAAAATCTTGCAAAATATGCCGCATTGCATACGAAAAAGAGACTCCATTTCTGGGACGGCTACTGCATTGTTCACAATATGCTCACTGCGGAAGTCGTGCTCCTTGCAAAAGAAAAGTATTCCGGAGCCGTTTTCATGGCGCATCCCGAATGCCGCCCTGAAGTTCTTGAACTGGCTGACGTTGTTTTGAGCACTTCCGGAATGATAAGATATGCCGGCAAATCTGAAAGCAGATCCTTTATTGTTGGAACGGAGACCGGAATACTTCATCCCATGAAAAAGGCCAATCCTTCAAAAACATTCTACCCTGTTTCAAAGGATATGGAATGCAGGAACATGAAAAAAATGAGCCTTGAAGCTGTAGTAAGAAGCCTTGAGAATATGGAGGGAGAGGTAAAAGTACCTGAATATATCAGGATCCCGGCGAAAGAAGCTGTCAGCAAAATGATAGATCTTTCGCTTAAATAAGCCGCGCCGCTTTCATTGCAATGAACGCCTGTTCTTTTTATCCCGCAAGATCTTCCGGAATATCGGCATTGGTGTAAACCTTCTGAACATCGTCGCAGTCTTCAAGCGTTTCCATTAGCTTGATCATTTTTTCCGCGTCTTTTCCTGCCAGATTTGTAGTTGTCTGGGGCAGCATGGTTATCTCAGACTCCTGGCAGGGTATTGATGCTTTATCGAGGGCTGCTTTCACTGATTCAAAATCGTTTGTACCGGTTATTATTTCAAAGCTTCCGTTGTCTTCCCTTACATCTTCGGCCCCTGCTTCAAGGGCTATTTCCATCAGGGATTCTTCATTTGCATGCTTTTTTGATACGGTAATATATCCCTTTTTGCTGAACATCCAGGCCACGCATCCATTTTCGCCTAAATTTCCGCCGCTTTTGCTGAATATATGGCGGATATCGGCAACAGTCCTGTTCTTGTTATCCGTTAAAGATTCGACAAGCACCGCGGCGCCTCCGGGACCGTAACCTTCATAAGTAATCTCTTCGTAGCTGACACCTTCCAGTTCGCCGGTCCCTTTTTTTATTGCTCTTTCGATATTATCTTTCGGCATGTTCTCGGCCTTTGCGGCAAGCACTGCCACTCTTAGTCGCGGATTCGAAGCCGGGTCGCCGCCACCTCCCATGCGAGCCGCAACCGTAATTTCCTTTATGAGCTTTGTAAATATCTTGCCGCGCCTTGCGTCTGCAGCGCCCTTTTTATGTTTTATGGAAGACCACTTGCTGTGACCTGACATGATAACCTCCTGGTGCCTTTTTTACGGTATCGGTATGTTTGGTTTTTCTCAATAATTTGATTGAAATTAAATAATGTCTGTTGCAATCTATTGTTAATTCGCAGACTTTACCTGTCACTTGAATCCTCGAATCCTTGACCCTTTGAACCCTATTCCTATTATATAAATCTCTTTGCTGGCCTTGCGGCTGCTTTGCGGTTTAAAAATTTTATGAGTGTTATATGCAGCCTTAACCATTTCTGAAAATTTTTTGAAATCATCCCCCTGGAAAATTTTACACAAAAAGGAGCCGCCCGCCGCAAGAACCCTGCCTGCAATATCAAATGCCGCCATGCATAAATCATATGATCTGGCCGAATCTACAGACTTGTTTCCCGTTGTAGCCGGAGCCATATCGCTTATCACGACATTAAAATCATTTCCTATTGAGCAGAGCATTTCATCATCAATGGACAGAATATCGCATATATAAATCCTGGCATTTTGGGGGATAGCAACAGTTACCGGCTTTATATCCAATCCAACCACAAATCCCTTTTCGCCTGCCAGGACTGACGCGTAAAGCAGCCACGAACCGGGGGAGCATCCCAGGTCAAGAACCCTGCCCCCCTTTTTTATAATTTTATTGCGGTTTTGAATCTCCTGCAACTTGTACACCGATCTTGCAGGATAATTATCTTTTTTGGCCATTCGGGAATAATGATCTTCCCACTTGTTCAGAGATGGACGTTTCATATACTCAAGCACTTTCCAAGTCAAGCAAGATGAAGGCTTCGTAAAAAGTCATTTAGAACAGAAACTCCATTGCTTCCGATATGTTTTTTATTCCGGCAAGCTCAATTTTCTCGATTCCCGCCATGCGTTTCAGATTGCTGTCCGGTATAAGGCATTTTTTAAACCCCATCTTCTGAATTTCAGAAACTCTCGTTTCAACATGACTTATGGCTCTTACCTCGCCGGTCAGGCCGACTTCGCCCAGAACAACCGTTCCCTCTGCCACGGGGCGGTCCAGAAAGCTCGATGCGACAGCAGCTATGATTCCCATATCTACCGCAGGCTCATATATTTTAACTCCTCCTGCGACATTCATAAAAATATCGTAGCCCATGAGATGCATTCCGAGTTTTTTTTCCATAACAGCGACCAGCAGGGCCACCCTGTTATTATCAAGCCCTAAGATTGTTCTGCGGGGAGTTCCGAAATTCGTACTGCTTGCGAGGGCCTGAAGCTCAACAAGAATCGGCCTTGTTCCTTCCATACTTGCAGATACGACGGAGCCGGGTGAACCAAGCGGCCTTTCTGAAAGAAAAGCAGCGGATGGATTGGCAACTTCATCGAGGCCTTTTTCCTTCATTTCAAAGACCCCAATTTCATTCGTTGAGCCGAATCTGTTTTTTACCGACCTCAATATTCTGTAAACGTGGTTTCTGTCACCTTCAAAATATAAAACCGTGTCAACCATATGCTCAAGAAGCCTTGGGCCTGCTATTGCCCCGTCTTTGGTAACATGGCCAACAAGAAATGTCGGGATATTTGATTTTTTTGCATTAAGCATTAGCTTCATGGCCGATTCCCGAACCTGGCTGACACTTCCGGGTGCTGAAGAAAGATCTGGACAGAACATTGTCTGTATTGAATCTATTACAATAACATCGGGTCTGACCGAGCCGATCATCGACAATATGGCCTCAATATCTATTTCTGAAACAACAAGAATGCCGCACGATTCTGAAGATAGCCTCCTGCTTCTTATTTTTATCTGTTTGACCGATTCCTCGCCGGAAACATACAGAACTTTTAATCCCATATTTGACAGTCCGGAAAGGGCCTGGAGCATGAGGGTCGATTTTCCAATTCCCGGATCACCACCAAGGAGAATCATAGTTCCGGGGACAAGCCCTCCTCCAAGGACACGGTCAAACTCGCCGATTCCTGTTGAAATGCGCTCCTCACCGTCAAATTCAATGTCATCGATGCATACAGGCTCTCTCTGGGCAGACAGGAGGCCTTCTATGGAAGCGGGGGGTTTTGTGTTCAGGTATTCTTCAACAAAGGTCTGCCACTGTCCGCAGTCAGGGCATTTACCGAGCCATTTTGGAGCCTGATATCCGCAGGACTGGCAGCAATAGATTGTTTTTGTGTTTTTTTTCAACTTAAAAATTATCCGCAACTTATTTGACAGGATTTACAGGATTAACATGATGAATATGTCAGGCCAATCCGGAAGAGAGGACCAAAGCAGATAGCCGCTTCCGCGGAGACCGGTAAACACAGTCTGTCTCTTCCTGGGTTAAGTTTTTTTCCGCCGGATCTTGTCGATCTTGATAATCCTTTCTAAAAACTTTGAACGTCATTATTATTTGACAATATAGCATATAACGTGTCTATTATGCCAGATATTATAAATGGTGATATCTATGAATCAGGGAAAAACAAATATTTATTTTCCGGTTGATTATCATATTCATACCATCCTTTGCAACCACGCCGGAAGCAGCATGGAAGCTTATATAAAAAGAGCTGCTTCCATGGGATTTCAGGAAATATGTTTTCTGGATCATTTAACATTAACGGAGCCGGGGCATGAGTTTTCAATGACTCCTGAAGAGGTGCCTCTTTATTTTAACGCGGTTCAGTTCCTTAAAAAGCGCTATATCGGGATTATAAATATTAAAGCGGGCCTTGAGATTGATTTTAATCCTTCTTACGTTGCCCTGTTCCAAAAAATTTCAGAGTCATATGCATTTGATGCCATCGGAAGCTCCCTTCACTTTCCTGAAGGGATAGATGTGGTCAGCCGCAAATCCGAGTGGAGCAGAGGTGAAAAGGATTCCGATTACATTTATGGTATTTATCTTGAGGCTCTTGATAAAATGCTCGATCATAGCTATTTTGACATAGTGTGTCATCTTGATCTTGTAAAAAAGTTCGGAGGAAATCCTTCCCGAAGCTTTGACAATGAATTTAATTGTATTATAGAAAAAATAAGCAGGAAAAAACTTACTGTTGAAGTCAACACGAGCGGATACATACACCCTGCAAAAGAAGCATACCCATCTTTTGATATTATAAAAAAATGCCGCAAAGCAGGTGTTGAAATAACGATAGGTTCAGATGCGCATGATCCGGAAAGCATTGGGCAGCACTATGATACTGTAATGTCGCTGATTCTTCAGGCAGGTTATAAGCAAATATCTGTGTTTACACAGAGAAAACGGTCAGGAATTCCCCTGCCTGCAGGTTACGGCAATAATTAGCCGAAAGGATAATATTATCATGCATGATACTTGCGTCCTAATGAAAAGACTTCTTTATGTTTCCGCCTGCTTACTCGCCATGGTTATCTTTCTGCCATTTGAAAAAGGGGTGTGTGCCGATTTAGATTACTTCGGATCGTTGCAGGAAAAGCTTGTTTCAGAAGGATTTGAAAGGGAAAAGATCGTTCAGATTTATAAGTCCCCCCAGGTTTTTTTTGACACGAAGGGAGTATCTCTTTTTTTCGTGCACAGGGAGGCCAGCTTAAATTACAGGCAGTTTCCTTCACAGCTTTATCTTGCAGCCGCAAAAATTTATTTGAAAAAATATGAAGAAGAGTTTTCAAAGGCCGAAGAGATGTTTGGCGTGGACAGGGAGGTAATAACCGCAATAATTCTTGTTGAAACCAAGTTCGGGCAATCACTCGGCAAGAGACAGGTCATAAACACTCTTTCAACTATGGCTTCACTTCTGGATGCCAATGTAAGGAAAAGATTCTGGGAAGAGATTTCCGGTTCAACAAATCTTTCATTTGAGGCATTTGAAAAAAAGGCAATGGATAAATCAAGCTGGGCTTACAGGGAGCTTAAGGCTTTATTAAGGTACACGGAAAAAGAAGGTATGGATATCTTCAATATAACAGGATCTTATGCCGGGGCCATGGGAATTCCCCAGTTTATGCCAAGTAATGTTATAAGATTTGCAGCAGATGGAAATATGGACGGACGGATAGACCTTTTTGAACATGCTGATGCCATAGCAAGCATAGCGAACTTTCTTAAAAAGAGCGGCTGGTATCGGGGAATAAATGAAGAGAAGGCTAAAAAGGTTATACGTCAATATAACCCGAGCAGTTATTATATTGATACGATTTTGAAAGTGGCGCA
>CAYODW010000045.1:0-21603 GCA_964402865.1 uncultured Desulfonema sp.
TGACACATGGGATGGGACCATCTCTTCCATGCCGGATAAACATAAGTAAAAACAGGAAGATCTGAAATTTGAGGAAAAATGAAAAAACATAATGTCATTGTTTTTAAGCCCTACCCATTCAAGATTGGACAGAAGATCTGCATTGAAAACGGGCATAGAAAAGGGGACTGGGAAGTCATCGGCCTGAGCGAACGAAAGGTCAAATTACGATGTCCTGTTTCATTCAGAGAATTTGACTGGGACATCTTCTGTTATTTCGTTGAAGAAGCCACCGGCCGCATATGGCCAAACAAGGAAATGCCTTCATGACAAATCAGCCCCCTGTTTTCTGCGAAAAGTATTGTATAATCTGCAAAGGGGCCAGGGCTGGAAATCGCCTGTGCAAAGCGCTTCAGAAACTTGAGTTAACCCTCCTTGGAGAAAACGGCTGCTTTTTGGGTAAAGCCAGAACCCGGTACTACGGAGTCACTCCGGATCAGAATATTCCGGATAGTTTTTACAGTGAAAGCACAGAACAATGAACGGCTCCGGGTTAATATATGGAAAGTGAATCCTCCGGTTAGCTCACCCAGCGTACAAACATCTCTACGGGATCGCGTTTTCTTTCAAAGTTGTTTACCGGAGAATCATTATCCGGCCACCCCAGAGCAGTTCCTATAATGATCTTCCTACTTTCAGGGACATTAAAAATCCTGCGTATGATTTGCGGATAGCATACGGATGCGGCAAGAGAAATGGTGCCAAGGCCCCTTGCATGAGCCAATAGCTTAAATGTCTGTATGAAAATGCCCACGTCAAGCATTGCATATTCAAGAAGGACTTCCTTGTCCACTACTACAATCAGAAGAGCTGTAGCATTAAAGAGGGAGAACATGTCTCCATAGTAATTCATCCTTCCGGTTTTATCTTCTCTCGGAATAGAAAGGGATACAAGAACGCTTTTTCCCACAGCCACATATCTTTTTTTTAAAGTTGCGGGCCATTTTTCCGGCATGGCTACATCCGGTTCCGGTTTTAATCCAGACATGATGGCTTCCCGATTTTCCTTTTTAAAGCGCTCAAGGGCATCACCGGTGGCAACCACGAATTCATACTGCTGCGTATTCCCCCAGGATGGAACCCACAAAGCATCGCTGATGAGTTCCCGGATTGTATCTTCAGGAACCCTCTCCGGAAGAAATCTTCTTATGCTCCTCCTGTTTTTAACTGCCTCATTTATATCCATATGCTTCTCCTTATAATGACTTGTTTATTTATAAACGCATTAAAAAGCCACTCTCTGCGGCATAATATGTCAAACCGGCTTCATCCTTTACTTCAGAGCACTGATACCCGCATTCGCAATCCGTCCATCCTCTTGGGGTATGCCACCCGACACGCCTATTGCGCCGATAATCGTGCCACCCTGAATGATCGGCAAACCTCCATCAACTGCGCAAATATCGTCGAGAGTCAGCAAACTGAATTTGCCGCTGTTTACCGCATCCTCAAAGACCTTGGTTGGCCTTTTGTAGGCAACTGAACATCTGGCTTTATGAACAGCGGCATTTATGCTGCCGAATTGCGCCTTATCAAACCGTTCAAGATAGATAAGATGCCCGCCGACATCCACTATTGCTATGATTGCATTAATCTTTAAAGTTTCAGCTTCCTTTGCTGCGGCTAATGCGACTTTTTTTGCAGTCACAAGGTTTATGTTTAAACCATATGGATTTGGCATTTGAGGTGATTTCATTTTATTCGCCATATTGACCTCCTATCTTATGAATCGTAAATTTCATCGGAAGGTTGACACGATTGCCGTTTCAAATCAACAATGAAAAAGACAAATGCTGTTTCGGTTCAAGCAATCCAATTACGTGGCAGGCCGCCAAAACTGTTTGAAAAAATGTAATAATATAATCGACTTTTTAAGATTCGGACAAACGATTCAGCAAGGGAAGGAAAACAGTCTCCGAATTTTTAACAAATGAATCGTTCAATATCTCATTTATATCGCTGTTCCTGAAACATGCATTGTAATAAGGATCTTCTATTTCTCCCCTTGAAAATTTACTTCCCAGCCATTTATTTCGTGCAACCTGCATGGAATTTTTTCTATCTTTTTTCTTAATGTGTGCCTGTCTGACATATTCCTCCGATGAATCGGGGAAAAAAAGCAACGGCTTTGAAAGGCCTTCCCAATATAGATTGAGAAGCGCAACAAGATTCTCCCGGCTCTTTTCGACAGGATTAAAAAGAGCGGTCTTATCCATGCAGACAAGGGATGTGTTTGAAGGCAAACCCATGTCGCGATTTGAGCATAATACAAGGTGATAAATCCAGGCCCTTAAAATATCCTTTGTCTTCATTGCCGCATACCTGAAACTCAACATTCCGCTTTCATAAATATTTGCGAGCCTGCCTGTTAATGAAAAATCTTCAATCGTCATATCTATATCAATTATGGACGATTGGCTGTCTCCTTTATATTCTTCTATTTTTTCGACAAACATTTCCGCATCAATAACTGATTCTTTGAGAAGGATTTCTCCGATATTGCCGTGCGGAAGCCTTCCTTCAGCCTTATATGTTTTTAAGATGTAATCAGAAGCTCTTCCGGCCTGTAGATCTGCAGCAAGATCCTGGTTAATAAAATAATTATCAAGGCCTGTTAAACCAAAATTCTCCTTATCGCATAACCCGGATTCTTGTTCTTCAAGGTAAATCCCGAGACGTTTTGTAAGAAGATATTTTGCTGGATTTGCGAAAAAACTGCACAGTGACTCTATGTTCAATATTTTAAATTCGTCAGGCGGCTCACAAAGACCTTTTGATATCAATGGGATGTTACCTTCATCTTTGTTCCGGCTCTCATAAAGGCTGCATGCCGCGAGCATATTTTCCGCCGAATAGCTGAAAAGATTCCCTTTATCCCTGAAATATTCTGGAGAAAAAGCCTGGAGCTTATGCGAAGTAATCATATGCGTGCTATTGAATCCAAACCCTTCCCTTACATAATCAAGAAGTTCGCTGACAAGTACAGAGGGCGGTATTGAAGTGTTATCCTGAATACTCTGTCCCACATAGCTCATATAAAATACTTTCCTTGCAGATATCAGCGCTTCAAGGAAAAGATACTTGTCGTCCTTTTTCTTTGACCTGTCGCCAGGTCTTGGGTCGCCTGCCATAAGATCAAAGCCGTATGAATATGAGCTTCTCGGAAAGGCGTCATTATTCATGCCAAGAAGGCAGATTACTTTAAAAGGAATGCTTCTCATTGGAAGCATTGAGCAGAAGGTAACGCCTCCGGACATAAATCCCGAAGAAGAGCTTTCCCGTTCCAGGGCCATTTTCATATAATATTTAACCGCGTCTATTTCTATATCTTCGCCATAACCAGACAGCCCGGCCTTTGCCGACATTCCGCCAAGAATGCGGCGTATAAACTGGATCTCCAGCTGAGTATCATCATGCTCTGCAAAAAAGGTATCAAGAACTCCGGTTAAAACGGAATGCCAGCCTTTTATCGTCTGCTTTCTTGCAAGCGATTCCGCGCAGGCAAGGCTCTTTTCCATAAAGTCAAGGAAGTTCCCGAGAATTCTGGCATCAGTCCCTTCAAACCCCTGAAAGGGAAGAATTCCTGAAAACATTTCTCCATCTTTTACAGGCATCGCATACCCTAAAAGAAGTCTTTCGATTCCGGCTTTCCATGTATTTTCGTTAAATCCGGGAAGTCCCAGCAGGGCTTTATGAGCCCCGTCGTAACCCCAATTGATGCGGGTATCCCTTATCCAGACCCTTATTTTTTCAAGGTCCGATTCGTTCAGCCCGAATTTTTCCTTTATACCAGGATATTCCAATACTGAAACAACCTGTGAAACTTTAAATCTGCTATCTTTAAAATCGAGTATTGATAAAAATCCATCTACTACACCGCTCTCTTTTCTTATGCTTCTGTCCGAAACCGAAAAGGGAATATGCGTCTCATTATCCCCACGCGCATCAAAAACTGCATTAACAAACGGGGCATAAATTTCTATATCGGGAGTCATAACAAGAATATCATTGGGGAGCAGTTCAGGATCATTTTCAAACATTGCGAGAAGGTTGTCATAGAGAACTTCAACTTCCCTCATTGGACTGTGGCATGAATGAAACTGTAGAGAATAATCCGGGCCGTCAGGCCGAAACTGATCAGTGTTATCAGATACCTTCCTCTCTTTCAGATATAAAATATCCGATTGCAGACATGAGAGCAGATCAAGGCGTTTTTGACCATCATACTCTTCAATCAGTTCATGTTCTGCGGAAATTACATGCTCTAAAAATGTACTGCCCAGCTCTCCCATAGATGCAAGCAGGCGGTTTCCTTTTTCAAGATGAAGGTCTTTTTCATCAATAATTGCTCCAGCGTATTTTGACTTGATTCTTGTTGATTCCCTGTCAGTAAGAGTATCCGCCCAGTATTCTCTGCATGGATTTAACAAAAACATATTTACTTCAAAAATGCCGGACAACTCCTCGATAACCTGCATATGAAAAGGAGGAAGAGCCGATATTCCGAAAACAGATATCCGACCGTAACAATCGTCCGGGCATGATGAATGTTTCCTGATTTTTTGTACAAGCGCCTTTTGCAGATATGCCCTGTGTTTTTTTTCGTTTCCCCGTGTAAGTTCACGCCAGAGTTCAGCCTGCCACATTTGAGACTTTTCTTTATCTTCACCATTATCATCCCACATTAAAATCATTTCAGGCCTGAAAACAATATATTGATCAAATATATCGGCCAGTTTTTCAGAAAGCTGAAAGAGCTTCAGTTTATTTGTATCGTCTTTAAGATATCTTTTTAAACTCTCAAAACCTGGCTTATCGAGATGAGCAGGAAGAATCTTTAGGAAAGAAAACGTCATTACTTCCGGTTCAAAAATAGATGTTTCGGAAATATCCGGGAAGAAGCGTTTCAGTATGTCATCAAGGAATGCGTTTGGAAAAGGGAAACGACAGTTAGCGCAGACCCCGTTTTGCCTCGCAAGCTCCATGGAAAGCCAGCGTTCCATTCCCCTGCTCTGAACAATGATAATCTCCGGAGAAAGTGGGGAAAGAGTCAAGCCGGAAACAGGTGATTTGATGATTTGTGCGAGTTTTTCCGCAAGAATTTCAAGGCGGTTGCTCGTATAAATTTTTAAACCGGGCATATGGCATACTTCTCTGGTTCCTGGTCTGTGGTTTCTGGTCTCTGGTTGCATAGAACAAACAGCCCAGCAATCAACCTGTGAAAAAGCTTCAACGCTCTTGTTCTAAAGCATATTTCCTCATCCGAAAAACCGGTTCAAGAAGCGGTTAGCGCGCATTTGCCAGTAGGCAATATTAACGGGAATGAGCAGTCTGTGGTCGAAATTGACATTTTTGATTTTTGCAGCAGCCGAAAGATAATGCACATGGTCTGCCACGGAAATGGGACATCCCTTGATATGGATATAACGGGAATTTCCGTTTCTCAGGCAGTTCCAAAGCGTTTTGGTTGTCTTAAAAAGTAAGTCGTTTGATTTGGTTCTTTTTTCATCCACTTCCCGTGTCGTTTTGTAGCTGCTTTCAATATTTACATCTTTTCCGTCAATCTTTCCCTTCCAGCTTGTACAATTCCCAACAAATATAACCTTCTCACCATCTTTGAGGTCCAGCGGACCTTCTAACCGGCCCACTACATACCGGATTTTACCCATCTCTTTTTCAACATCCGGATAGAACGCCCTGAAAATATGCATCGCCTCCTGAAGAGCTCCCGGGCACCCCCCCCAGCAGTAGTCGGAGGAGTGCGCTTCCGGAAACGCTCCTACTTTGCATTTCAAATTGCTGTCTTCTCCGAAGTAGTGTTCAATATTCTCCATGCAGAATTGAAAATTCCGGGTTTTTTCCCGAACCTCGCTGAGAGGAAAATCTCCGGAAACATCTATTTCATCAAGGTTCATTGGGCCGAATCCTCTTTCAGAAGCATGCTTCAAGTGAAGCAGATCCTTCGGGTCAACGTGCACCATGTGACAGCCTACCGTATCAACGGCGCATGAATTCGTTCCCATGACGATGGCCCCCATGTCAAAAGGAGTGGGGGTAAGCATCATTTTCTGCCCGGCTGTTATGGCATCGATGGCAATAAATTTTGGCTGGATCACCTCCTGAAGGTCCGCAATTTTGCGCTCAAGGAAGCTGTTGTGATCCACCAGCCTGTGCCTGTCATCCTGAATGCCGATAAAGTTCTTGAGACTCAGCGTAAGCCTGCACCACGGGTGGCCCTTGAATTTAGGCAGGTTGATGAGAAAATCGGCCTCTGCAACCGGCTTTGGCACAAAGATCGTATCCCGCAGTCTTTCTTTATTTTTCAACCGTACTGGAATCTGCTTCGCCTCGTCAAAATAATGAGTCTTGATTCCGTGCTTTTTTATGACCTCAAAATATCCCGCGTTTTTGAAATTGTACCGCGTTGGAATGGTAATCGCGGATCGCTCGCCGACGGCTATTTCCGTAACATCTTCAGCCATGGCCTTCGTCGCAGAAATCACGCCGTCTAAAAACTCTTTGCGCGTAAATGCGTGGGGAAATAGTTCCTGATGTGCTAAGACTACATTCGGTTTAAGAAGAATTCTCCCTGAGGGTTTCACTGAGAGCACTTTCATGCCTTCTTTAACGATGCCCGCAATTTTATCCGGATTATATTCGTCACATCGCATAATCAGAACTTTGTGTTTCATTTTTCCTCCTAGTTTTCCGGTGTGCCAGCCACGGCATCCTGCTTTACAATTTTATGCGGATAACAAGTGTTTATCTAAAACGAAGCAGGTAAAAGTACCTTCAAAAACTTTTGTTCCCTTATTTTCTACAGTCACGCGGGCTGAATGTTTCTTACCCGCAATATTTTCAACCCTTGCCTCGGCAACAACTGTGTCACCTTTTTTGAGAGGTTTTAAAAATTTTACATCAGAAGAACCAAGAACTACATTAGGATGGTTTACAGCAATCATAGCCGCATAATCGGCAAGACCAAAGATAAATCCGCCATGAATGAGGCCCGATTCATCAGCCGTCATGTTTTCAGTCAGTAGAAGTTCAATGCGACTGAATCCTTCGCTTACTTCAAGAGGTGTACCGCACAGATTCCGGTCGATCTTTTGATGAGTATTTATATCCATAATATTCTCCATTCCATAGATTCTGTTTCCGGCCTCGGGTCATTATTTACATGATACTTTATGAGACTGGTGTTCACTATCAGAACGGGGCTTTTATGGCAATAAATATCAATCTTGACGGCTTTAAAAAAAGTACAAAATCCCGTCACTCCCGTGAAAACGGGAGTCAAGAACAGATTGAATTTACTGGATAGCGCTGGTGCTTAACTATGTGCCCCGCTTTCACTGGAATGACAAAAAAGAGAAAACCCAGACTTTTAAAAAATATCAGTCTTCTTCGAGTTTAAAACGGATCGGAATCTTTACCGGCATATCCACCATTTTGTCGCCTCTTTTTCCGGGTTCAAAGCGCCACTTTTTGACGGATAATACGGCTGCTTTATCCAGAAGATAATAGCGGCTCGATTGGAAAACGCTTACTTTTCCGGCCCTGCCATCTTTTGTGACCAGAACCTCAAGAATAACGATTCCTTCGTAACCTCGCTTTTTCGCCTGCAGCGGATAGACCGGAGCAGGATTCTCTTTATAGAGCGGGACAGCTTCCTTAACAACCTGAATAACCGGATGCATCTCTACTGCAGCTCTATCGAAAGCCTGTTCAGGCACTTCCAACCTGTTTTTCGGATCTTTTTCCGTAGTTCCTTTACCGACCGGTGACGGTAAAAAATCGGAAACGGGAGCAATATCAGTCTGAATCGATGCGTCCACAAGATCAGGTCTGCTGACCGGGCGCTCAGGAAGTCTTTCTACCTTGACGGATTGATTCTTAGGCTTATTTACTGCTTTTTTCTCAAGTGTCTGAAGTGGTTGAGAAACTGTCGGAGTATTTACCGGTGGAAGAGAAGTTAAAGATATTGTGACAAATGCGGGGCTGACCTGTTGATATGGCTTGTTTTTCAGCCATTCTCCATCGAAAGAAAAGATCAATCCGTGAACGGCCAATGCAAGGGTTATTGAAAAGATTAAACGTTTCACCGTCTGACGCCGGCTTCTGACTGGAGAGAAATATGGCTGATTCCAGCCTTTTTTATCTGATCCAGAACATTAAAAAGTTTCTGATAAGAAAGGCTGTTGTCGGCAAAAAGCATCACGCCTGTATGTTTTTTGCTTCCTGCCTTATCTTTCAAG
Organism: uncultured Desulfonema sp.; assembly: GCA_964402865.1. GTDB lineage: Bacteria > Desulfobacterota > Desulfobacteria > Desulfobacterales > RPRI01 > RPRI01. Next base: position 8,298 of record CAYODW010000045.1, read on the forward strand.
GCTGCCGCCAGTTCCCTTAAAGGGACTAACTCCCTGTCTATATAAACAGTCCCGTCTGATTTTACGGTCACCGAGAGTATCAGATTCTTTTCAATATCAGATGCCGAAGAAGCGGGAAGAAAAACAGGCAATCCCCGGTGAACGGACATTGAGAGCATTGCATAAATGAAAAATACGAGGATCAGAAAAACAGTGTCTATGAGCGGCACCATCTCAATGCGGGCTTTGCGAACTGTTGATATGTTTATTTTCATTCCGGAACCTCTTCATTATTGGTACCCTGAACCAGCTTTTTATAGACAATTTCAAGGCTGGTCGCGTATTTTTCGATCGAGAGAGCGGAATCTTCGATTCTTGAATTAAAATAATTATATGGAAAAACCGTAATAATGGCAATTATAAGTCCGGCGGCCGTCGTGATAAGAGCCTGGGCTATCCCCATGGCCACCGTTTCAGGATGCTCGATCACATTTGTTCCCAGCGATTCAAAGGAGAGTATAATGCCGGTAACGGTGCCCAGAAAGCCCAGAAGAGGAGCGACAGTAATCATGGTATCCAGAATACCCATATAACGTCGCATTTTCCTGATTTCATCGGACGCGGCGGACTCCATGGCTTTTGTCATGGAAAACTCCCTGTGCACTATTCCGCCGACAAGGATACGGATGAGGTAGTCCTTCGAACCGGCCACCTTAACCCGAACCGTATCCCAGTTTCCGACACGGCAAAGTTCAAGAACCTCATCCACGAGCGCCTGATTCCGCGTCCGGTCCGTCTGAATCCAGAATATGGCACGCTCAAAGACAACTGCCATAGCGATTACGGAACAGGCCAGGAGCGGGTACATAACCGGCCCGCCTTTTAAAAAAATATTAAGCATTATAAGAACCTCAGATATGTTTTAGAATCTTGTCACTCCCGTGAAAACGGGAGTCCAGAATTAGGTGAAAAGACTGGATCCCCGCTTCCGCGAGAATGACGAAAAAGAGAAAATGAAGCTAGAAATCAAATTGTATTCCCGCAAAAAAGTTTCTTTCCGGAGCGGGATAAAAATTACGTTTCGTAAGGAAAGTATCCATAACGCCATATTCAGTGTATTTTCGGTCGGTCAGATTATTAACACCTATGAAGGCTTTGAGAATCTTGTACTTGTACGCAAGCTTTGCGTCAATCGTATAATAAGAATCTAGCTTATCGAATTGATTTGCCTGATCGCTGATTACATAACTTGATCCCACATAATTATATGCTGCCGAAAGTACAAGACCTGTAACACCAACATCGTCGACCCGGAATCCGAGATTCCCCTTGTAACCGGGTACTGCCGGAATTTCATTTCCTTTGTAAGGAGCTTTTTCAAATGTTGCCTCTTCATAGGTAAAATTCCCGAAAAGAGTCAGTTTATCAAACGGTTTTGCTTTACACCCGATTTCCACGCCCTGATGAAGCGTTTCGGGATGATTTTCGTTACCGAATGTTGATGGATTGTAGAACAGTTCATTCTCTATCTCAGCCCTGAAGAGTGTCATGCTTCCTGAAATTCTCTCCGTAAAAGAATGCCTGATTCCGGCTTCATAATGAATCCCTGTCTGGGGTTTGAGATCGGTATTGGCTTTATACGTTAATGTACCCCAGTCAATGTAAACCAGTTCATCTGTAAGCGGGAACCGAAAACTCCTGTTAGCCCTAATAAATACCGAAGATTTTTCAGCATATATGAATGTTAACCCTGCGTTGTAAGCATTTTCAGAATCAGTTATCTGTTCGTCAAGGGGCCCAAGAAAACCTGTCATATCTTTTTGTAAAAGATCATATCTTACTTTTTCATGACGAGCTCCCAGAGATAGAATTATATTCTCTTTAATGGCATATTCGTTGTTAAAATATAATCCGACAGAATCTTTTTTAATATTTGAAATGCTGGTTTTGGTCGTTAATGGTATGAAAAAACCGCCATATGAATCGATATCCTGTTCTGACCAGTAAAAATCTGCCCCTGTAACCAATGTATTCTTGTGGTCAAAAATGTCTCCGGTCCAAATATACCGTGGAGTCACACCCCATGTCTCTGAATTGGAATCAGTTGCCAGGGGGCTTGTGGAATCAGGGAAAATCGCTTCGCTTGAACGATTTCTATAAGATAAGTCAGCGATCATAGATCCATAATTTCCAATCATGAGGTCTATCCCGGCTTTTATATAAGAATCTTTACTGTTTCCTTCATCAAGGGGATTGGCACTATCTCTTCGATCTGCTTTCAGCTGTGCTTCCGTCAACGGACCCGGGAGACCATATTCATCTTCATGATATGAGCCAATTATTTTGAGACTTAATGATTCACTTGCATCAAAAACAATCTTTCCTCCGATATCTTCTCCTTTGTATTTGTTATTCTTTCTGTACCCATCCGTTTCATCTTGGCTTGCATTAATGGATGCAGCTATTCTGTCATATCCACCGCTTACAGACGTCTCCAGGCGTTTATGGTCATAACTTCCCAAAGTAATGCCGCCTTTTGCCGTGAATTTGTCAGATGGTGTTTTTGTTATTATATTGATCACACCTCCCGTAGCATTATCTCCATAAAGAACTGTTCCGGTTCCTCTTATGATTTCAATTCTTTCAACCTGGTCAATCGGGATCTGTGTCCAGTCAACACCGCTTAAATCAATACCATTGACCCTGCGGCTATCTACCATAACCAGAGTGTTATATGGCCCTGTTTCGCCATAACCTCGCAAATCAATCTGTGCATTCTTTGCGTTACCCATTAGGTTTCGAACAACAATGCCTTCTCCGGAACTTAAAAGATCGGGTATTGACCCGGCATTCGAGTTTTTTATCTCTTCCTGAGTTATTACGGTGATACTGGCGGGAACTCTTTCGATTTCACTCTTGTTTCGGGTAGCGGTTACAACGACTTCCGGCAGAGTGGACAAATTGCCTTCTTCCTGCTTGTCTGTCTCTGCCCAACTAATCCCCGCAAAGACAAGAGGAATACAAATAACAATAAATTTCAAACGCTTGAACATGATACTTTCTCCTTTCCCAAATTAAAAATGTTAATCTGAGTCCGGGCATAAAAAAACCCGGACCGAAATGAATCGATCCGGGGATTTCCCATTTTTTATCCTCTGATCTTACTAAATACCTCGGTCCTCGAATGGTATTTCCGAGATCTTTGCATAACACCCAAAAATCTCTTTTCTTATTCAGGCAGGTCTTCTGACTTACGGATCATCCTACTTGCCTCACCTTCCCGGACCTTGAAACGGCCAGTGGTTTAATGCGGTGTTCGTCCCCGATTACAGCGGCGGGCCCGTCCCCGATTCTAACGAGGTTCCCTTTTATGCTCGATATACAAGCACCTGAATGATTACATCTGTTATATATTTATATTTTCAAAGTCAATAAATAAATAGATCGTCTCAAAATTATAGTGACCAAGGGTTCAAGGATTCGACTAATCCTTTTTCCCTATAATTCGTCCGGGCACGGGAGTTACGCGCGGGAATCTGCCGATAGGACTCTCATCTACCAATAGCGTGCATCCGTACGCCGCTTCAAGGGTCTGAAATGTCAGGACTTCATCCGGCTTTCCTTGGCTTACAATTTGCCCCTCTTTTAATAGAAGCAATGTTTTTCCGTACATAGCGGCAAGATTCACATCGTGCGACACCATGGCAACCGTAATGTTCCTTTCTTTTTGCAGCTTTTCCATAAGATCCATAATCCTGGTCTGGTGAGCAAGATCGAGAGATGCCGTAGGTTCGTCCAGAAGGATGATTTCCGTCTCCTGGCAAATCGCCCTTGCAATGAAAACACATTGACATTCACCACCGCTTAACTGGTGAGTTTTACGATGAGCCAAATGTTCCAATCCGGTAAATTCCATGGCCTGCTTTACTATCACCAGATCTTTTTCCCTCTCCAGGCCGAGCATTCCCAAATGGGGCGAACGCCCCATCAGCAACACTTCAGATACAGTAAACGGAAAATCGACCGGAACAGTCTGAGGCACATAAGCAATTTTTCGTGCCAGTGCCTTGCGGGTATAGCTCCCTATAGAATCTCCCAGCACATCAATCCTGCTGTCTCCGGCGCTGATAATGCCTGCAAGTAAACGAAGCAAGGTGGTTTTACCTGAGCCGTTGGGACCGATAATTATGAAGAAGTCACTTCTTTGAATATGGAAAGAAATACCCCTGAGCACGGAAATATTCCCGTATGAATAATTCAGATTATTGACGCTGATTACCGGATTCATTGCCTGGACCTTTTCAGTAAAAATATAAACAGGGGAGCGCCGACAAGAGCGGTAATGACACCGGCAGGAATTTCCCCCTGTGAGGGAAGAATTTTAGCCAGAAGATCACAAACAACCATGTACGCGCCGCCGCCCAGCCCACATGCCGGTACCAGAATGCGATGATCGGAACCTAAAATAAGCCGGAACAGATGGGGTATCACCAGCCCCACAAATCCGATAAGGCCGCAATAACTTACAGTTGTGCTTACCATGAAGGAAGTGACGATGAGCAGGGTCAGGGTAACGATCTTTACATTCACGCCCATGGTTTGAGCCATATCTCTCCCCATAAGGAGCAGGTTCATTATATTTGAAAGCCAGAAAATAAGAATAAAACAAGGAATGAGGGCCGCAGCAAGAAAACCGACCTGTTCGATATCGGCTGTTGACAGGTCTCCCATAAGCCAGAACATTATGTTGTGCAGCCGGGCATCGCGTGTCATGGATATCAGAAACATAATTACAGCCGAACAAAAAGCATTGACCATAACCCCGGATAGAAGAAGTGAATCCTTTTTAAAAACGGCCTGCCCCTGTGACATTATGAGGAGTAATACCAGAGTGCCGATACTCCCGGTGAAGGCCATGATGCTGACGCCCGGGAAATAGGATAATCCAAGAATAATCCCAAGAATGGCTCCGATCGCTGAACCACCGGAAATACCCAGTATATATGGTTCCGCCAAAGGATTTCGCAGGAGCGCCTGAAATACGAGCCCTCCTAAAGAAAGGGTTGCGCCAACCAGTGCGGCCAGCATTACGCGGGGTAACCGGATTTTCCAGATGATTGCTTCCAGAACGGAATCCGCGCTATTGTTAATCAGCAGTGACCGCCATACGTCGCCGAAGTTGCTTCCGGTCGATCCGGCGGATATTCCCAGAAACATGACTCCGGCAAGCAGAACCGACAGAGCGAAGACAACAGGCAGAAGCCTTTTCAGAAAATGTAATTTCATAGTTATTTCTTATCCCCGGACAGCCCGGGATGAATCAATTTAACAAGCGCCTCCAGGCCGTCAACAAGGCGGGGTGACGGGCGATCAAACAGATCTGAATTAGCATTATATATACGCTTATTTTGAACTGCCGGAATCTGCGGCCATTTATTCCATTCTGTCAGGACATGGTCAAATACATCGCTTCTTTCCATTGAGGTGATAATTACAACCTCCGGGGAAAGGGCGATTAATTGTTCCCGGCTGAAGCGCGGATAGGGTGTGTCTCCTGCCGTTATATTGATACCGCCGGAGAGCACAATCAGCTCATGTATATATGTCCGGGTACCAACAGATACTATAGGCGCTGCGCCAATCTGGAAAAACACTCTGGGCCTGTAAGATGTTCTTGCAACCATATCCATGACATGCATGATACGGGATCGCATTTTTTGAACCAGAATATCAGCTCTCTCGCCTGCACCGAGAATGCTGCCGATTGCTATGATTGTTTCCATGACCGATTCCAGATTTCTCGGATCCACCGCATAAACCGGTATTCCGAAAGATTCCAGCCGGTCGATCACGTGTTTCGGATTTCCGTCTTTTATTGCAATACACAAGTCGGGTTTTAAGGAGACTATTTTTTCGAGATCCAGTCCAACGTATGAGCCGATTTTGGGAAGCAGCTTTGCTTCAATTGGAAAATCGCAATGGAGCGTCACCCCCTTTAAGCGATTTTCGCAATTTAAAGCAAAAATTATTTCCGTAATATTCGGCGCCAGGGATATAATCCGTTGCGGGTTTTCCGGAATAATAACTTTTCGTCCCAGCTGATCTGAAACAATGCCGGCAGTGGCAGTGAGTTCTCCCAAACATAGCCAGATGAAAATTATGATAAAATTGATCAGACGCCGGAATTTCATGTGTTCACTGTTCACCATAAAGGGCGCTTATAAGCTTATTGCTTTCTTTAAGGGAATTCCGGCAGGAGTCTTTGAAATAATCCCTGACACCTTCAAGAAAAAGCAATCCTTTTTCGTCCTGACCGGATAAAAGTGAATCCCTTCCTTCATTTATAACTGATAAAAACAGATCAAGCACATCGCTGAAATGGATATTCTTGCTGATAAGGTTTTGATAAAGGCCAATGTCCTGGGCGAAAAGACGTCCGATAAGGTCATAATTAATTTTAAAAACAGGGGTGGAGCAGGAAAGCGCTGTACTATTATTCATATCCATTTTCTGGAGCGTTCGCCCCATGCAAATTGCGAGAAAATGAGTAAGTCCCTGAACAACAGCCATATGCCTGTCATGAACGGTAGGATCCATGAGGCTGACAAGAGCGCCTTTTGAAGTATATTCATCTTCAAGCCATTTCAACCAGTATTCTCCCCTGCCCCGACAGAATATTACATTCTGGCCTTTAATGGAATCCATAAAAGGTCCGAATAACGGATGCGTGCCAATTACATCAGCCTCGGTGTTATCGAGCATATTTTTTACTACCGCTTCCTTCAACGAACAGAGATCCATCAATAGCTGATTTTTGCGCAGGAGAGGACCTATTTTTCCCGAAATTTCAATTGCGGCATCAAGGGGAAGGCTAAGTATAACCGCATTGCATTCTTTTATTATATCCGTATAAGTAGTCTCGGTTTTTCGACCTGAAACCAGAACCTTGTGACCGGCATCGGAAAAGAAATCTCTGAACCACTTGCCCATGCTTCCAGTTCCGCCGATTATGCCTATTGTTATCCCCTTGCTCATCTTCCAATGGCCCTCTGTCTTAACAGATGATCGGCCAGAACAAGACTTACCATAGATTCACATACTGCGTTAATCCTCGGTATCGCTGATATATCATGCCTTCCCTTGACAGAGATTGTTCTAATTTTTCCGGAAAGATCAACGGTCTTTTGTTCTTTTTCAATTGAAGGAATCGGCTTGACTGCAACCCTGATCACAATATCATCCCCGTTGGATATCCCGGCGAGAATTCCGCCGGAATTATTGGTCGAAAAACCTTCAGGCGTTATGGGGTCGTTATTTTCGGAACCAGGCATGGCCGCGGCTTTGAAACCTGCGCCTATCTCAACCCCCTTTACGGCGCCTATGCTCATAAGGCCTTTTGCAAGGTCGGCATCAAGCTTGTCGAAAACAGGTTCACCAAGGCCGGCAGGAACACCCTTTGCTATGATTTCCACAATGCCCCCAAGGGAGTCGCCCTTTTTTTTAACTTCATTTATCCTTTTTTCCATTTTAAGAGCAGCCTTCATATCAGGGCAGAAAAACATATTTCCGGATACAGCGCCAGGGTCACGCATTTCGGCTTTGATTCCGCCAAGCTCGATCGTATAAGCAGATACGGCTATCTTCTCCAGCTTCAGCAGAGCTTTCGCAACCGCACCGGCGGCTACCCTTCCAACCGTCTCCCTTGCCGAAGATCTTCCTCCCCCCCTCCAGTCCCTTATTCCATATTTTGCCTGGTATGTTATATCGCCGTGCCCCGGCCTGAAAAGATCCGCATATTTTTTATACGATTCAGGTTTGGCATCACTGTTCTTTACAATTATCATTATCGGGGTTCCTGTTGTCATCCCTTTGAAAACGCCCGACATGATGATTGCAGTGTCATGTTCCTTTCTTGAAGTGCTCGCCGCTGACCCTCCGGGTTTCCGCCTGTCCAGCATATCCTGAACAATCGATTCATCTAATTTTATTTCAGGCGGGCATCCGTCTATGACAACGCCCACGGCCTCACCGTGGGATTCTCCCCAGGTTGTTATTCTGAAAAATGTTCCAAAAGAGTTTCCCGGCATTATCGTTTTTCCTTTACGGTTTCAATCAGATTCATAATATCACGGCATACATCGTTTATATCAAGATAATCCGTATCAATATAAAAATCCATCGCCTCTTCATAAAAGCGTTTACGGGCCAATAATATTTCGTCTATTTCTCCAAATGTTCCTTTTACGCTGAGGGCGGGTCTGAATTCATTTGTTCCGGCATCTTTTATTATTCTTTCTCTTATTGTTAAAGGTGTTGCCCTGAGCCATACAACAATTCCCGTTTTTTTCATACACTCTATATTATCGCCATCAAGAACCGCGCCTCCGCCTGTTGCAACAACGTGCTTTTCGAGCGCAGAAATTTCTCTGATGATATTTTTCTCAATTCTCCGGAATTCCTCCCATCCTGATGTTTCAACAAATTCAGAAATTGATCTTTGGACGCGCTTTACAAGTTCAGCGTCGGTATCCGTGAATTTCATACCCAGATTTGCGGCAAGAAGCTTTCCAACCAGACTCTTTCCGGTACATCTGTATCCAATCAAGTATATATTCATACAGCCTTCAGCCTATCTATCTGCCGAGTGTTTCAAAAACTTTCCAGAAATCCGGAAAAGACTTTTCGACACATTTTTCATCTTTTATGAATATGCCCGGAACCTTAAGCCCTGCAATAGCAAAACTCATGGCGATCCGGTGGTCGTTATATGTGTTAATTTCAGCGCTTCGGTGCGTTCCTCCTTTAATTACAAGATCAGCCCCTGTGGACTTTGCCTCTATGCCTGTTTTTGAAAGTTCGTTTACAACAGCAGATAAACGATCGCTCTCTTTTTCTTTGAGATGACCGACATTTTTTATTACGGTTATGCCTTTCGCAAAAGACGCAACAACAGCAAGGGTGGGAACCATGTCGGGCATATCTGACATATCCGCTTCAATTCCCGAAAGAGACTCTCCCTTTACTGAAATGCCGTCGTTTTCGAATATTATTTCACAACCCATCTTCTCAAGTAATCCGGTAAATTTAAGATCTCCCTGGCGCGACTTTTTTGTAATCCCTTTTACCTTAATTTTCGATCCTGTGACAGCGGCGGCGGCCCAGAAATATCCTGCCTGTGAACAATCCGGCTCAACGTAATGATTCCCTGCCCTGTAACACCTGCGGCCTTCGATGCCGAATATTAAATATCCGTCGCGTTGAACCTCAATGCCAAACTCTGCCATTATATCAATTGTCATATCTATATACGGTTTAGATACAGGACCTTCAACGACTTTTATTTTGACTCCCTCTTCAGTATAGGGAGATACTAAAAGAATGGAGGAAAGAAACTGGCTGCTCAAATTACATTTCAGTTCAATACGGCCTCCATTTATTTTTCCGCCTTTTATAACAACCGGCGGACACCCGTTATTTTTAACAGATCGAATGTTAACTCCAAGGCTTTTTAAACCATTCAGAAGATCCTCAATCGGGCGCTCGGACATTCGGCTGGTCCCGGTCAGCATATACTCTCCCTCACCAAGAGCGGCAACTCCGGTCAGCAGGCGCATGGATGTTCCCGAATTGCCGAGAAACAGAGGTTCATGGCAGGCTTTAACAGTTCCCTTATTTCCGCGAACTGTAATTTCCGTTACGGCATCATCGATACTGACACCCATTTTCCGTAAAGCCTCAAGAGTTAGGAGAGTATCTTCGCTTCTGAGGCAGTTTCTTAATGTGCAGATTCCGTCTGATAATGCCGAGACGATCAGAAGCCTGTGCGTATAGCTCTTTGACCCCGGGACATTTACTTCGCAACGATTAATGATTCTTGGGATTATTTCTACCATGCCCGAACATATTACTCCTTCTCATTTAATCAGAGCATCAAGAACAGCCTTTTTCATCACATCTACCGGAGCTTTTATTCCGGTCCACAGTTCAAACTGGAACGCCCCCTGATAAACGAACATGGAAACACCATCAACCGTGATGCAACCCGCCTTTTCAGCTTCTGAAAACAACCGGGTTCTCAACGGATTATAAATGATATCCATCACGACCATACCTTTTTCAAGATACCTTTTTTCTATCGGCATTTCACCTGTATGAGGCGTCATTCCAACGGAAGTCGTATTGATCAAAATATCACAATTCATTTTGCCGATATCATTTATCGGACGATAATCCGCAGATAGTTCTCCTGCAAGCCGTTCTCCTTTATCGATGCTCCGGTTTATAATGGTTATTCTTCCGCCTTCTTTCTTCACGCTGAACCCGACAGCGCGAGCGGCGCCGCCGGCCCCGATTACGGCAATATTCTTTCCTTTGATAACCGTTTTTTCAGACAAAGCCTTTACCACTCCCAGCCCGTCGGTGTTATATCCCTTAAGAGACCCGCCGTTATTTATTATTGTATTAACCGCGCCTATTTTAAGAGCGGTATCGTCCGTTTCATCCAGATACTCCATTGCCTCTGTCTTATGCGGAATCGTGATACTCGCACCTTTTATCCCAAGAGTTCTCACAGAAACAAACGCGTTTTTAATATCTTTTACGCCAAAAGCAAAATAGACACCTTTGTAACCTGTAAATTCGAATGCCCTGTTATGCATTACAGGACTTAATGAATGGGATATCGGATCTCCAAAGATGGCATAAACCGAAGTGTTAGAGTCAAATGTCATTTTATCCATCTACTTGCCTGACTTTTTAACCAATCCGTATATGCCTTCGCTTGCAAGAGGGTATGATCCGAGGCATTTCAGGAAAAGACAAAGTTTATTCATTTTCTTTATTGTTCCGGCAACAACCTTATCTTCAAGATGCCCTTCAAGATCAACGAAGAAAAAATAGCTCCAGTTTTCATGCTTTGTGGGCCTTGACTCGAGTTTAACCATGTTAATCCCGGCTTCGGCAACCGGTTTTAACGCCTTGTACAATGCTCCCGGCACATGAGAAGTTACGAACATGATTGAAGTTTTGTCCGAACCCGTTCTTTTTATATCATCTTTTCCAACAACAAGAAACCGTGTGGTATTGCGTGATACATCTTCAATCTTTGATGCCGCCACCTGGAGATTATATATGTGCGCTGCCTTGCTGCTTGCTATAGCTGCTGATTTCGGATCACCAGAAGCTTTCCGCGCTGCATGAGCAGTGCTGTCACATTCCACAAGAACAGCTCCTGGAAGATTCTTCTGTATCCACTTCCTGCACTGGGCAAAGGCCTGAGGATGCGAATATATTGTTTCTATTTCATCAGACGCGCCGCTTTTTGCAAGAAGATCGTGGGATATGGGGTGATATAGTTCAGCGCATATCTTTAAATCCGATTCGAAAAACAGATCAAGAGTATAATTGACCGAACCTTCAATGGAGTTTTCAACAGGAACAACCCCGTAATGGCAGGCTCCTTTCTCCACTTCGCAGAATATATCGCGGATTGTCATCTGCGGAACATAATTTACAGACTGTCCGAAGTAATTTATGGCGGCTATATGTGTAAAAGTAGCCTCGGGACCAAGATATGCGACCAAATGATTTTTCTGGATTTCACGTGAAGCCGCAATTATCTCGGCAAATACATGATGAAGTGCGCTTTTGCTAAGCGGCCCCTTATTGATGCAGTTCAATCTTTGAATCAATGTACTTTCACGGGCAATATCAAGAACCTTGTTGCCCTCTCTCTCTTTTACCCGGCCGATCTCTTTTGCAAGAAGAAGCCGCTTGTTTATCAGCGCCAGTATTTTTTCATCAATCTCATCAATGGAATGCCGGAGATTAACTATTCCGGTTTCAGGAGTGTTGCTTTTCTTTTTATTGTTTTTTTTCATAGCTATTGTTGTCTATGGCCTTTAGTTGGCAAATTGTGGTTCATACTTCAAAGTCCGCAGCCCTATATTCGATGTAAGATCTTCCCGGCCCCTGACCCCCGACCACTAATCCTGCTTCTTATTTTTCCGTTATCGACTCTTCTATCTTATGTCCGAAATGCCTTCCACTCTCTTCTGCCGCAACGAGAATCTTATCTCCTTTTTTCAGGCTGACAACGGATACAGGAGTTCCGTCCGGGCATGTCAGTCTTATTGTTTCGGCATTTTGCAGAATTGTAGTGATATGCCTGCCTCCTGTCAGCGCTTTCACAAGCATAAGGGGGCGTTTTTCTATTTTCAACCTGCCTATAATACCGATAGTCATATTCCCTTTATAATCCGTTATAAGAATCTGGTCACCGGCTGAAAGTTCGGAAAGATATCTTGTCTTTCCACCCGGAACTCGCGTATAAGCGTGGACAGCACCGGCATTAACCCTGAAAGGTCTCGGCAATACATACGGATTCTCAACGGTTTCCGCATGAACAAGAAACAGCGCGCTGCTGCTGTTACCGACGAGCAAGCCCTGACCCTGCACCATCGATGTACATGTATCAACACATACCCTGTCACCCATTCCTGAAGGTGTAATCTCAACAATCTCGGCCTCCTGAAGAGACACCTTTTCCGTATCCGTATTGACTATTGACAAGGTTTTTTTCAGTTCAGCAATATTTCCGGAATGAAATAGTATATGGCTTATGCCCTTTTCAAGTATTCCGAATACAGTACAGGCCTCCTGGTAACTGTGAACCTGGGCAATTACATCGGCACCCTTTGCTATAAGATTTTCAAGGGGAATTACCGTCCAGTCGCTGCATTGAAGAATTACTTTTCTGCTGCTGCAAAGTTTTAATATTTCATCCTCGTCTTTACCGCTTTTTATTGTAAAAAAGGCGACATCTTTTCCGGTTTTCAAATCCCCGTCTTCCGAAATTGTCTGGATTTTTCCCAGCTCTTTTACTTTTTCAGAATATCCTTCAGGAACAATGACTCCATCGGCACCGCCCTCAAGAGCGGTGATGACGATATCTTTATTCCACGGATCAGCATTCACCCATATCTTTCGCATCATCTAATCCTTTATTGCTCAAGAAGCTTAAGCGCATCTTCAACACCAGCGCCTTCGTGAACTATTGCCGATATAGCCTGAACCATCTTTGTAGGGTTTTTATGCTGAAACACATTACGGCCTATAGAAGCCCCCGCGCCTCCAGCATCTATTGCCCCCTTCACCATTTCAAGAATCTCCGTGTCCGAATCCATCTTGGGGCCACCGGCAATAACAACGGGAATCGAACATCCCGCCACCACCTCTTTGAATGTCTCAACAGAACCGGTATAGGATACCTTAACAATATCCGCTCCCATTTCATTTCCAACACGTGCGGCATGCTTGATTACATTTA
>CAYODW010000046.1:0-20332 GCA_964402865.1 uncultured Desulfonema sp.
AATATTTTGCAAAAATTTCTGGATTCCCGTTTGCACGGGAATGACGACTTTTGCAATTGGCTCATAGGTTCGTGGTTTTCGGAAATTTTCATTTTATTAACGATATTCGATGTCCGATATTCGATATTCAATGCCGTGTATTATGCAAAGGGCTCGAGGATGATCCCATCATGATTTCTCTTGAAAAAGTTAAGAAAGCTGCAAATATTATCAGGGAAATAATAATCATGACTCCGCTTGTCCATTCTCCTGCCCTGAGCCGTCAGTTCAAAGGTGAAATATTCCTGAAACTTGAAAATCTGCAGAAGACGGGCTCGTTTAAAATAAGGGGTGCGGCAAACAAGATATTATCCGGCATTAATAAAATAGGCCATGCCGGTGTTGTTGCCGCATCTGCCGGAAATCATGCCCAGGGAGTAGCCCTTGCAGCAAAAAAGGCCGGTGTGGCTGCTGCCATTGTAATGCCTGAGTGGGCTTCCATTACGAAGCAGGAAGCAACGCGAGCATATGGCGGAGAAGTAATAATATCAGGCCAGAGTATCGGCGAGAGCCTTGAAAAGGCAAGGGAACTTGCCGGGAAAGAAGGCCGGATATTCATTCATCCCTATGATGACCCGTATATAATAGCAGGGCAGGGGACAATCGGGCTTGAAATTTTGGGGAGTTTAAATGATGTGGACATGATAATAGCGCCCGTGGGAGGAGGAGGGCTTATTTCAGGAATCGCTTCTGTTGTAAAAACCTTAAAGCCTGAAACAAAAATTATCGGGGTTCAGTCCGAAGCATGTCCCTCAGCTTATGAATCGTTGAAAAAACGCAGAGTTGTTACAGTTGATTCAAGTCTTTCAATTGCGGACGGCATAAGCGTCAAACAGACCGGAAAACTTAATTTCAGCATCATCCGGAAATGCCTGGATGATATTGTTCTTGTAAGGGAAACTGATATTGCCGCGGCAGTGCTTATGCTCCTTGAGAGAAAAAAAATTCTTGCCGAAGGAGCCGGCGCAGTTCCTTTGGCCGCATTAATGAGCGGAGCGATTAAAGTAAAAAAAGGGAGCAGAACAGTTCTTCTTATAAGCGGCGGGAACGTGGACAGTCCGCTTTTGGGACGCATAATAAGACAGGGGCTTATCAACAACGGTCGCATAATTCGTTTCAGCGTATGTCTTGATGATGTTCCTGGAGCGCTCTCGGGACTCCTTGCCCTTGTCTCTTCATTAAAAGCAAATGTTCTTCATATATTGCATCACAGGAGCGCGCGGAATGTTCCCATATACACTACGATAGTTGAGCTTGAGATTGAAACAAGGGGGCCGGATCATGTGAAAGAGATAACGGGTCATCTGACGAAGGCGGGATATGCGATCGATATTTAGTTTTCATCCGGAAATGGCCCTTTTATGCGATCTCGGCGCCGTCTATTTTGATTGACATGTTTTTAGATCTATGTCAGCAATCCGCTGCTATTATCAAGATCCGAGCATCTGATGTTTCATGTAAATCAACAGGAGGAGAAAAAAATGAATATACTTTTAACTTCCCTGGAGGGCGTTCTCCTGGTTGAACCTGATGTCTTTCATGATGACCGGGGCTATTTTACCGAGATATACAAAAAAAGCGGGTACAACAAAATTCAAATAGAACGTGAATTTGTGCAGGATAATCTCTCATATTCGGTTAAAGGTGTAATAAGAGGTTTGCACTATCAGGTAAAACAGAAACAGGCAAAGCTCATCAAGGTAATAAGGGGAGAAATATTTGATGTGGCGGTTGACTTAAGGCCTGATTCTAAAACCTTCGGAAAATGGGAAAGTTTCATTCTCTCGGATAAAAATAACCGCCAGATCTTTATTCCAGAAGACTTTGCCCATGGTTTATGCGTGCTCAGCGATACGGCGCATCTTTTATATAAGTGTACCGATTATTATTACCCCGGCGATGAAGGCGGGATCATCTGGTCGGACCCGAGTTTGAACATAAACTGGCCTGTTCAGGATCCTATTATATCTGAAAAGGATAAAAAGCTTCCGGCCTTATCCGATATTTTTGGAAAGATTCGCCGAGACGGACTTCTGCAGAAATGACCTTAAAGAGAAAAATGATATGAGAATGCTTATAACGGGATCGGAAGGTCAACTCGGATGGGAGCTTATAAGGCAGGCCGCTTTTTTGAATATTGAAGCTGTCGGACTCGATCTTCCCATTCTTGATATAACGGATGAAGCAGGCGTAATCAAGATATTTAAGGAACACAAACCGGATATTCTTATCAATGCTGCTGCTTATACAAATGTTGATAAGGCTGAAACCGATGAAAAAGTCTGTTTCACAGTAAACATAAACGGCCCGGAAAACCTTGCCGCAGCTTGCAGAAATGCAGAAATTCCGATGATTCATATTTCAACCGATTATGTTTTCGACGGCACGAAGAAAACCCCATATGCTGAAAATGATCCTGTCTCGCCTGCCGGTGTTTACGCGAGAAGCAAAGCAGAAGGGGAAAATGGGGTCAGAAATATTTTAGAAAGGCACATAATATTAAGAACCTCATGGCTTTATGGTGTCCATGGGCACAATTTCGTAAAAACCATCCTAAGACTTGGTAAGGAAAAAGAAGTTATAGGAGTTGTTTCCGATCAGTTCGGTTCACCGACATCCGCCGCTGACCTTGCCGAAACAATCTTAATGATCTCCAGCCGTATTCAGGATAAGAAAGATATAATTTATGGAACTTATCACTATTGCGGGGAAGGAATAACATCATGGCATGGATTTGCTGAAAAGATAATTGAAACAGCAAAACAATATTCCTCCGTAATGACAAAACTTGTAAAGCCTCTGACTACAGACGAGTATCCCACTAAAGCCAAAAGGCCGGCTTTCTCGGCCCTTGATTGTAATCTGATTCGACAAAAGTTCGGGATAATTCCAAAACCCTGGCAGAAAAGCCTTGAAGCCATGATAGGGGAAATTTATTCGTGCAAAAATTGAACAGAAAAATCGAGCTTCTTGCGCCTGCGGGCAATTTTGAAAAACTTGAAATCGCGGTGCATTACGGCGCCAATGCGGTTTATCTTGCCGGGAAAGATTACTCATTAAGAAATTTTTCCGAAAACTTCACACTTGAAGAGCTTGAAAGAGCGCTCCTTTTTGCCCATAAAGCCGGCGTGAAAGTTTACGTTGCATGCAATATCTTTTCGAGAAACAGCGAACAGGAAGCCATCTTGGATTACCTGAAAAGCCTTGCCCGGATAGCCCCTGATGCCTTGATCATAGCAGACCCCGGTATACTGGCGGAAGCCCGTGAAATGATGCCTTACACGCCTATCCATCTCAGCACACAGGCTAACACCACAAATTCAAGGGCAGCTCTCTTCTGGAAAAGCATGGGAGTTGATAGAATCAATACGGCCAGGGAGTTGTCCCTGAAAGAGATCGAAGAAATTGCATCATCGGTCAATATCGAAGTAGAAGCGTTTGTTCACGGTGCGATGTGCATATCATATTCAGGACGCTGCCTCCTGAGCAATTTCATGGAAAACCGGGACAGCAACAGGGGGGAATGCTGCCAGCCCTGCAGATTCAGATATTCGGTGGTTGAAGAGACCAGACCCGGAAGATTTATGCCGGTGGAAGAGGACGACCGAGGAACTTACATATTCAACTCAAAAGATCTTTGCATGATAGAGCATATTCCCGAGATGATTAAAGCCGGGATAACATCTCTTAAAATTGAAGGGCGCATGAAAGGCATAAACTATGTAGCTTCGGCTGTCAAAGTTTACAGGGAAGCGATAGATTCATATTATGAATCGCCCGCGGAATATTTGGTAAAAGATGAATGGATAGAAGAACTTTCAAGAATAAGCAACAGAGGATACTGCGCAGGATTTTATTTCGGGAATAGGGAGGAGATTGTTCCGAATTACCTTGACATCAAACCGGCGACTGAAAGAACATTTATCGGGAAAATAGCCGGTGTTGAAAACGGAAACACCGCGGTTCTCGTTGTAAGAAACAGGTTTTTTTTAAATGATCCGGTTGATATTTTAGGGAAAAAAGGACCGGCAAAGCGGGATGTCATAAAAAGCATTCTGGATGCTGAAGGCAATGAAATCAAGGCGGCAAGATCGGGGAGCACTGTGAAGGTGCTCCTTGAAAAACAATGTTTGGTAAACGACCTTTTGAGAAAAATTGAAGAATGATGGTCCTGTAAACAGTCTCGACTCCCGTCACTCCCGCGAAAACGGGAGTCCAGAACTAGTTGAAAAAAACTGGATTCCCGCTTTTGCGGGAATGACATAAAAAGGCAATTTATGACTTTTTATGTAAGCGTCAAGAATGAGGCATAATAAATGAAAGGTTACGTTCAGGTTTACACCGGAGATGGTAAAGGCAAAACAACCTCGGCAATAGGACTGTCAATAAGGGCTGCCGGAGCAGGACTGAAGGTTTATATCGCACAGTTCATCAAGATGGGGGATTACAGCGAAATAAAGGCGCTTAAAAAGTTCTCCGATTTAATAACCGTGGAACAGTTCGGCCTCGGGCGGTTCATAGAGGGAAAGCCTTCCAAAGAAGATATAGATGCCTCACGGGCAGGGATTGAAAAATTAAAGAGCTATATGGCCTCAAGGGATTATGATGTCATCATACTTGAAGAAGCAAATGTAGCTGCAAAGTGCGGCCTTATATCCGTAAACGACATCCTTGATCTTATTGAATCAAAACCCGATAACATGGAGCTTGTTATAACCGGCCGGGGCGCGCCTCCGGAGGTTATCGAAAAAGCCGACCTTGTCACTGAGATGATGGAGATAAAGCACTATTATAAAAAAGGCGTGCCGGCAAGAGTCGGGATTGAAAAATAATTCATTACCAAACTTCAACCTCGATGAAACTGATAGATTCGCTTAAGCAGGATTCAGTATATTTTAAATAAAGGCTGTGAATTTTATCCTTGCAGAGAGGGTGTCATATGGAAAATCCATCCAGAACAAACTGACAACTGCCCGAAGAAATATCCGTCCTAAAACAGAAAATTCAAAAACTGGAACAATCGGAATCTGAGTGGAAAAAGGAAAAGGAAGAGCTAAAAAAAGTGAGGGCCGCTTTCGCAGTTACTTCGATTTGCCTTTGCACGGCATTGCCATAACCTCTTCCGAGAAAGGATGGATTCAGGTTAACGACCGGATCTGCTCCATATTGGGCTATTCCATTGACGATCTCATAGTTCGCGCGGATAAACTGATGTATGAGCAGAAGCAAAACAAAAAAAGTCTTCTTAGGTAAAAAGCTCTCTTTCAATAACCATGTGAGAAATGCTCAAGAAACGTCATTGATTGACCCTTAAGACTTGTGTGGGCCCGCCGGATCAGAAAAACAAAAATAGAGGAAACTATACGGACTTTAAAACATTCTCTATATCCACGCTCAAAATTTGCAGGTTGACCATTTACATCAATTTTAATATGAATATGAACAATTGGTAATGGTGTTGACTTGTTTATGGAGGAACCATCAATGAATCGTTTCATCAGGTTGTTCAGAAATATATACTCAGCCGGGTATTATTTTACACTCTCTTTTATTATGATGTTTTTCTTTTCGTCCTTTGCTTTCGCACAGGAAATGAATCTTTCTAAAAATCAGACGAAAGAAAAAATACATGTAACAGCGGACAGCCTCAGTTCGGAAAGCAATGCAAGGGTTGCCGAGTTTAAAGGAAATGTTAAAGTAACCCAGGGCGATTTTATTATAAATTCCGATAGATTAAAAATATATTACAAGGAAAGCGGCGAAGAGAAAAAGGCCGGTACAACCGAATCGATAGAAAAGATTATTGCTATAGGAAATGTGAAAATAGAATCTGCAGAATCGACTGCTTTTTCACGGCAGGCCGAATACGATACAAACACCATGATTATGGTATTAACCGGAGAAGATTCAAGGGTAATTGACAAAAAAAATTCCGTTACAGGATCAAGAATAACCTTCAACAGGAAAGACGGTCTTGTGAAAGCTGAAGGTGACAGCAAAAAAAGAGTTAAAGCGGTGTTTTATCCTGATGAAAAAACAACTCCCAAAAAAGAGCCTGAAAAGAAGGAAGCAGTCTATGCTGCCGTCGCCACAGGGACTGCATCAGAAAAAACAAAAGTAAGCGATACGAGGAAAACGCCCGAAAGCCCGGACAAAAGTCCTGTTCCTGAAAACTATTCAAGTATATCAAAAGAAGAAATAAAACCTCAAGTTCAAGCAAAGACTGATATACAGCCGAAAGCTTCTCCGGTTAATGTCGTTTTCGTTCCGGCAGGTGTTGAAAAGGCAAAGGCAAGTGAACCGGCCATACAAAAAATTGCGTATGGTACTCTTATAAAAAGCATCGGTATTTCACTTATCGAAAACAAAACCGGCAACGCTTCTATCGATTTTCAGGAGGATATCCAAAAACAACTTTCAGAAGCTTTAAGGCGCGGTTGCCCGGGTCTTCAGCTTTTTCAGACAGGTGACGAAAATTTTCCTGCCGATTTCGTCAAACTGCCGAAGAAGACATCCGGAAGCATAGACAATTTCAGGATATGTGAAACCGGAAGAAAATTGGGATTGTCGGCAATCATAACCGGTTTTGTAACAGTAATAAAAACAGGTGAGGAGCTGCGCGGAATTCTCTGGTACAGGGATTCATATCCTTTTATCAGCATATCCGTTCATTTTGATATTTACGATACCGAAACCGGCGCAAAGCTTATTGATGAGAATTTTAGTTATAAAAGAGATTCGGATGAACTCGAAATCGAATCGGTCAAGGCAGGCAATATAGAGCCGGTTTTATTAAGGGATGCCTTTGAACATATATCAAAAGATGCATGCAGGAAGATTTGTGAAATAATGAAAAAGCAATCCTGGAAAGGATATGTTTTTTCTGTTTCCGGGCATAAAATTATAATATCTTCGGGGAGCAGCGCGGGTGTTATGCCCGGCAACGTATTTGAGGTTTATGAAAACAAGCTGCTTGAAGGAAAAGATGGCCAGACATTTTATATTCCAGGGCCCAGAGCAGGTCTGATTAAAATAACAGCAGTAAATAAAGAAGAGTCTGAAGCAATACTTGTAACAGGGGATTCTGTTAAGAAGGGATATACGGTAAAACCGAAATAAAGGAGCGGGAGGCGAATATCGTACATCGTACATCGAAGTGCAAAATTTGAAATTCGGCCTTTATCGATATTCTAACAATCGACGAATTTCGGTTTTTTCACTTGAACCCTTTAATCTTCGAATCCTTGAACCCTATTTTTTCCACGAGGAATAGACTTTCTGCCTTGATACTGCGGCGGCTTTCAGGATATCGACTTTTGCATCAACATAATCATAAATAACGGCCTTGTTTTTTCCTGGGGCGGGTCTTAAGACTCTCCCTAAATACTGAAGCACTCTCCCGCTGAATTTTATGGGTGTGACTATAAAAAGGGTGGAGAGATTTTTACAGTCGAAGCCTTCCCCGATGAGCTGGCCTGTTGCCACAAGGACTTTTATTTCCCCGTTATTAAGTCGGTCAAGAACCTCTTTTCTGTCCGCATCCGGCACATCTCCTGTGAGCAGTTCGGACGATATTTTATGCCTGAATTTGAGAAGCGCACGGAGCGTATCGCAGTGTTTTTTCCTGTCCGTCAGAACCAGGCAGCAGCTTCCTGTTCCGTTTTTCACTTCATTTGCCACATCAGATGCTATAAGATGATTCCTGCCGTCATTTGAGGTAAGTTCCGAGAGCATCCTGCTGTATTCGTTGACAGGATCGAAAAAAGGGCTGAAATCCGTCGCTCTAACAACGACTTCCGCAGGAACGATGTCCCCAGTCTCCACCAGTCCGGCTTTCTCCACTTCATGTTGGACATCTCCAAGATGCCAGAAAATAAGCTTTGAGAGGTTATCCCTGCGCCAGGGTGTCGCCGATAATCCAACCATATATTTCGAATCAAAGCCTGTAACCGCCTCTGTGAATGTCCTGCCGGGCGTCCTGTGGCATTCATCTACAAGGAGAAAACCGGTTTTTAAAGATACCTCGTCAACACACTTATATAATGACTGAACAAGGGCAACTGTAATCTTATCGCCAATTATTTTCTTTCCTGCTCCGATTATGCCTATTTCTCCGCCTGGAATTCCAAGAAATGTTTCGATCCGCTCGATCCACTGGGCGGCGAGCTCTTTTGTATGGACAATTATCAGTGCAGGCTGCATCCGCTGTGCTATCATATAAAGCGCTATTACGGTTTTGCCGCTCCCGGTTGGCGCGCTTAATGTACCGAAATCCTTTGAAAGCATAACTTTGACTGCCTGATCCTGAAATGGTTTTAATGAGCCGTTGAATTTAAAATCAACCGGAGTGAGCAAGCGTCTTTTGTCTGTAATTTCGCATTCTATTCCGTGGCGTTTGCAGAGGAATATGAGCTGGCGCATAAAGCCTCTCGGAATCCAAAGCCCGCCCCCTTTTATCCTGTCGTATAAACGCAGAATCCTTGGAGTGCCCCTGTTCCAACGCCCCATTCTCTCGTTTTCCACCCATTTGGGGTTTGATATTGTTAGTCTTTCCGTTAGTATTTGATATAATTGAGTTGGTATTCCGGAAAGTCTCAGGTTATTTGTTATTATTATTTTCAAGCTGTTACCTTGGAATTTGGTTTTAAAATGGAGAGCGGCAGTTTCTGATTTCAGGTATCATTTTTTATTTTGTTAATGCAATACATATATTGAGCGATCTTCAAAAAAATGGTCTGCTGTTTCAGTTCGCCGGGAATCGATTTTCCGGCATAACCTGACATATCGATGATTGACCGGAGAAAAAGAGAATGTTATAAATTGAGTAACAGAAAGGAGGTCCTATGGTAAAGACGATGCAATGCATTATAGGTTTTTTCTTTGTAATAACAATATCATCACTCTTATGGGCTGGGAACAGGGAGATGGTTGAAAAGAGGATTGATGAGCTTGATAAACTGAAAAAAGAAGCTGTTAATCGAATTGCCGGACAACCCGAAAACGGAATAATAAATATTAAGGTAAGAGCAATTCCTGAAAAAGAGGGTTACAGATTCGAACTCAAAGATAAAGAAACGATCTCTTCCACGCCGGCCACTTTTTTGCCGCAGGAGAGGGGTGATAAGTTTTTTTCCTTCCGGGAAGGGATAGCAAGGCTTGCAAACAATAAGCCTGCAATCACTCCTTACAAGTTCTATGGAAATGAGGGTGAATATATCTCATTTAAAGACGCAATTATCCGTTTGAGCAGGAGGAATAAGTAATGCAACGAGCCCATACAGCCCGTGACCTTCAAACACTTAAAAAGGACGCCTCCAGAATTTTTTATGCAGGTATCGATGCGGTCGAACCAATGGCTGCTGTAAGGCGGTTCTGCCGCCGCGAGAAAAATTATCTGATTACAGGAGAGGCGAAATATAATCTTGATAAGCTGAATGATATATTCATAATCGGGGCGGGGAAGGCGGGAGCGCCCATGGCTTCAGCGATTGAAGATATTCTTGGCAAGAGAATTACGGAAGGAATAGTTAATGTCAAGTATGGCCATGTTGCTCCATTAAAAAACGTGAAGCTTATCGAAGCAGGACATCCCGTTCCGGATAAAAACGGTCAGGCCGGCGCATCGGCCATTCTGAATCTGGCAACAAGGGCAAAAAAAGATGACCTTGTTATCTGTCTTGTTTCAGGAGGCGGTTCCGCCCTTCTTCCTCTCCCGGTGCCGGGGCTTGTTCTAAAAGACAAACAGAATACTATAAAAAGGCTTATTTCCTGCGGAGCAAGCATCCATGAAATAAATTCGATTCGAAAGCACACCTCACTTTTAAAAGGCGGAGGGCTTGCAAAAGCGGTATTTCCCGCGAACCTTGTTACCCTGATTCTTTCCGATGTTGTTGGTGATGACCTTGATGTAATAGCATCGGGTCCGACAGTTTGCGATTCAAGCACTTTTAACGATTGTCTGAGAATAATTGCAAAATACGGAATAGAAGATAAGCTGCCCGCAAAAGTATTGAAACATATAAATGACGGCGCTGGTGGAAAGATTCCTGAAACTCCGAAGGCAGGAGACACCGTCTTTGCAAGAACAACGAATCTTGTAATCGGGAGCAACATAGAGGCTGTAAAATCAGCAAAGCGGAAAGCAGAAGGTTTGAAATATAATACCCTTGTGCTCTCCTCCATGATAGAGGGAAACACTAAAGATGCAGCTCATTTTCACTGTGCCATAGCAAAAGAGATTGTAAAAACAGGCATTCCTCTGTCGCGTCCGGCATGTATCATTTCAGGCGGAGAGACTACGGTGAATATTACAGGAAAAGGCCTGGGAGGAAGAAACCAGGAATTTGCACTTGACGCGGCGCTTGAGATTGCAGGTCTTGAAAATACGGTAGTTTTGAGCGGAGGAACCGACGGGACAGACGGGCCAACGGATGCGGCAGGCGCATTTGCCGATTCGGAGACATTAAAGAGGGCTTATGCTCTGGGAATGGATCCGTTCCGGTTTCTTTCGGATAATGATTCATACAATTTTTTCAAGAGGCTCGGAGATCTTTTTATTACAGGCCCGACAAACACGAATGTCATGGATTTAAGGATTGTTATAGTGAAATAGTGAAAAGTAAAAAGTGAAAAGAAGGCATGAGGCGAAAGACGAGAGGCTAAAGGCGAGAGGCGGAAGAGGAAAAAATGACGTTGCAATTTGAGCCGGTTACAATTGACAAACTGCAGGATTACCTGGAGCTTTTTCAGAGATGCACACAGAAGGCATCCGATTACAGTTTTGTGAATCTCTGGGGCTGGGCGGATGAATATGGTCTCATGTGGGCATGGGAAGAGAACCTTGTCTGGATAAAACAGACTAAACCGGAAACTCTTTTCTGGGCGCCCATCGGGTTGTGGAAAGACAAAGACTGGAAAAACATTCTCGAGGCGAAATTTTCAGAACCTGCCGTGTTTATCAGAATTCCGGAAGATCTTATGTCAATCTGGTACAATTGCGGGTACAGCACAATGATCATAGAAGAGGCAAGGGGACACTGGGATTACCTTTATTCGGTCGAGGAGCTTGTCGAACTTAAAGGAAACCGCTTTCATAAGAAGAAAAACCTTCTTTCACAGTTTAAAAAAACCTATAAATATGATTATATCCCGTTAGATCAGAATATGGCAGACAAGGCTCTTTCCATGCAGGATGACTGGTGCGCGTGGCGCGATTGCGAAGCATCCGAAACTCTTTCTTCAGAAAACCGGGTAATAGAAAAAGTACTCAAAGCATGGCATGAACTTCCGGATCTGAAAGGCGGAGCCGTTATGTCGGACGGTAAAATAGCGGGATATACTGTTGCTGAAAAGCTGTCGGATGATACACTCCTTATTCATTTTGAGAAGGGGAACCAGGACTACAAGGGTGCATACCAGGCAATTAACCAGATGTTTTTAGAGAACAACCGGAATGGATTCAAAATGGTAAACAGAGAGCAGGATCTCGATGATGAAGGTTTAAGGAATGCCAAGCTTTCTTACAATCCTGTCGGGTTTCTGAAAAAATATAAAATCGCTGTTTCGTGAATCGTGGATCGTGAATAGAAGGATTCAAGGATTCGAAGATTCAAGTGGATAAAAAACAGAATATCGTACATAGTACATCGAATTTCGAAGTTCGATCCATGAACAACGAACAACACGGGGAGAAATGAACGAAACACATATATCGAACATAACCGATGAACTGAAATTGAATATATCGAGGGTAAGGGCTGTTTCAGAGCTTCTTGAAGAGGGGGCCACAATACCTTTTATTGCAAGGTACAGGAAAGAAGCTACCGGAAGTCTTGACGAGGTTGTGATTAAGGAAATCAGAGACAGGCTTGCAAGGCTTGAGGAATTAGACAGCCGAAGGGAAGCGGTTTTAAAATCGCTGGAGCTAAACGGCCATCTTACGGATGAGCTTCGTGAAAAGGTCATGGCCGCTTCCACACTGGTTGTTCTTGAGGATATTTACCTGCCGTTCAGGCCGAAGCGAAGAACAAAAGCGATAATTGCAAAGGAAAAAGGCCTCGAACCGCTTGCCGCCGTTATTTTCGAACAGAAGGGAGTTAATCCGTTCAAGGTTGCAGCGGAATTTGTTAATCCGGAAAAAGGTGTTGAAAGCTCTGAAGATGCTCTTTCCGGGGCAAGAGACATAATTGCCGAAATGGTAAGTGAAGATCAGAATGCACGTGCCGCATTAAGAAATCTATTCACTGCCAGGGGAAAGTTCATATGTAAGGTGGCGACGGACAAGGAGCAGGAAGGATTAAAATACAGGGATTATTTTGACTGGGAGGAGCAGGCTGCGAATGCTCCTTCCCACAGGATTCTTGCGATGCGGAGAGGAGAAAAAGAAGATATTCTTAATCTGACAATTGAACCTCCCGAGGATGAGGCTGTAAAAATACTTGAAGAGTTATTTGTAAATAGTAACGGGGACGATTCGAAGCAGGTCCGGATAGCAGTGAATGACAGTTACAGGAGACTCCTTTCGCGTTCAATGGAGACCGAGGCAAGGCTTTTAACAAAAGAGAGGGCAGATTCCGAAGCCATAAGGGTATTTGCTGAAAATCTTCGCAACCTGCTTTTGGCGCCGCCCCTTGGAGCAAAGCGGATATTGGGGATTGATCCCGGTTTCAGAACAGGGTGCAAAGTAGTTTGTCTGGACAGGCAGGGGAAACTGCTTCATCACGATACCATTTATCCTCATTTTTCCGATAAAGGCTCAAATGATGCGGCGATAATCATGAAAGAGCTTTGCGATCATTTTGAAATAGAGGCTATCGCGGTAGGAAACGGGACAGCGGGGCGGGAAACGGAGGCATTTGTCAAAAGCATTCATTTTGCGAAGAAAATTCCTGTTATAATGGTCAATGAGAGCGGAGCGTCAATCTATTCGGCTTCAGAAGTTGCAAGGGAAGAATTTCCTGACCTTGATTTAACGGTCAGAGGATCTGTTTCAATAGGAAGAAGACTCATGGATCCCCTTTCTGAGCTTGTAAAGATTGATCCTAAATCTGTCGGCGTAGGACAATATCAGCACGATGTTGACCAGACAGCTCTGAAGAAATCCCTTGATGACGTTGTAATGAGCTGCGTTAACGGAGTAGGAGTTGATGTGAACAGAGCAAGCGTGCAGCTTCTTACCTATGTTTCAGGCCTTGGCCCACAGCTTGCGAAGAATATCGTCGCGCACAGGAATGAAAACGGGCCTTTTAATTCGAGGAAAGAGCTTAAAAAAGTTCCCCGTCTGGGGCCGAAGGCTTTTGAACAGTCGGCGGGTTTTTTAAGGATAAGAGACGCGAAAAACCCGCTTGACGGGAGCGCAGTCCATCCTGAAAGCTATCATATTGTTACTAAAATGGCTGAAGATCTTTCATGCGGCGTGGAAGATCTGATAAGAGATGCCGCAATAAGAAGTAAAATCGATATTTCAAAATATGTTACAGATACCATCGGGATTCCGACTTTGAAAGATATTGTCGGAGAGCTCGCAAAGCCGGGGCGTGATCCGAGGGAAGGTTTTGACGAATTTGCTTTTGAAAGCGGAATCGAAAAGATTGAAGACCTGAAGTCGGGCATGAGGCTTCCCGGTATTGTGACGAATGTCACGGCTTTCGGAGCCTTTGTGGATGTGGGCGTCCATCAGGACGGACTTGTTCACGTGAGTGAACTGTCGGACAGATTTGTCAGGAATCCTGCCGAGATAGTCAAAGTTAATCAGAAGGTCACAGTGAAGGTAATCGATGTTGATGTTGAAAGAAAAAGAATTGCTCTGTCATTGAAAACAGTTCCGGGCAGGAAGGAAAAACCTGAAAAGAGGGATGAGAAAAAATCCGTTCCGAAACCGGCAAAATTTGAAAAGCCGAAGAATGTCCCGTTCAATAATCCGTTTGGGAAACTGTCCGGAGTGAAGGTTTGATTTTAAAACTTGTCATAAAAAAATAGAATTTAACAGGGGGAATTCGGAATGAAGATACTTGTGGGCTATGACGGATCCAATGTTGCAAAAGAAGCATTGACGGTTGCATTAAAACATGCCCGGGCTTTTGCCGGATCCGAAGTTTATGTGTTGACATCAATGGCCGGAGGGCCTGAAGTGCCCAGGCAGGCATTTGAAAAAGCCGAAGGAGATTTAAGATATACGCAATCCGTTTTTATTAAGGACAATATACCCTGTACTACAAGACTTCTTGTAAGAGGAATGACTCCAGGTGAAGACATCTTGCAGTTTGTTGAAGAAAACGGGATTGATGAAGTTATAATAGGCGTAAAAAGAAGATCCAGAGTCGGTAAACTGCTTTTTGGCTCAACCGCCCAGAAAGTGATTCTGGACGCAAAATGCCCTGTGGTTGTGGTGAAATAGCCGAAAGGCATGAGGCGAGAGGCGGAAGGCGTGAGGGGAGCAGTGATCGGTAATCAGTGATCAGGGGCAGGGATCGAGGATCGACGAACAACGAATCACGAATCACGATAAACGTAATTCGATGTCCGATATTCGATATTCGAAATTCGGTTATTTCACTTCCGAAAGAAATGCCGCCTTAAAAAACTCTCTGTTCATTCGGGCTATGTTGACGATTGAGATCTCTTTAGGACATTCAGCCTCGCACTCCCTTTCATTCGTGCAATTTCCGAAACCAAGCCCATCCATTGTCCGGACCATCTCCATGGCCCTTTTTGCGGCTTCAGGCTTTCCCTGGGGAAGAAGAGCGAGCTGTGAAATTTTTGCGCTGGTAAAGAGCATTGCCGAAGCATTAGGGCATGCTGCCACGCAAGCCCCGCACCCGATACATGCTGCGGCATCCATTGCTTTTTCAGCAATTTCCTGGGGGATCAAGATGGTATTCGCGTCAGGCGCTCCGCCCGTATTTACCGAGATATAACCGCCTGCCTGTATAATTTTATCGAGGGAGCTCCGGTCCACGACAAGATCTTTTATTACTTTAAAGGCTCTTGAACGCCATGGTTCAACAACTATTATATCACCGTCTGAAAAATGGCGCATGTGTAACTGGCACAGAGTTGTTCCCTTTTCAGGCCCGTGGGGACGTCCGTTCACAACTGTTCCGCACATGCCGCATATTCCTTCACGGCAGTCATGATCGAATGCTATCGGTTCCACACCGTCTATCGTAAGCTGCTCGTTTATGACGTCAATCATCTCAAGAAAAGACATGTCTGAAGAAATATTTTTTGCATTATATGTTTCAAATCCGCCTTTGGAATTCAGCCCCTTTTGGCGCCAAACCTTAAGTGTTAAATTAAGAGTCTTTGTCACTTGTAACTCCTTTGTGTTAATTTGACATTTTCAAAAACAAGCGGTTCTATGTTCAGCAAGGGCTCCTTTTCGTGGCCCGTATATTCCCATGCCGAAACATGGCAAAAGTTTTCATCGTCACGCATTGCTTCATTATCCTCGGTCTGATAACCTTCGTTGAAATGGCCTCCGCATGACTCGCGGCGGGAGAGGGCATCTGTGACCATCAGTTCCCCGAATTCAAGAAAATCGGCAACACGCCCGGATCTTTCAAGGCTCTGGTTGAAATCATTCCCTGAACCCGGAACAAGAACATTTTCCCAGAATTCCCCTCTCAAATTCCTTATCAGTCCCCGTGCCTTTTCCAGCCCTGCATCATTCCGGGACATACCGCAGTATTCCCACATAATATTCCCGAGCTGTTTGTGGAAATCATCAACTGTGCGCTTTCCTTTAATGGAAAGAAGTCTTTTTACCTGGG
Organism: uncultured Desulfonema sp.; assembly: GCA_964402865.1. Taxonomy (GTDB): domain Bacteria; phylum Desulfobacterota; class Desulfobacteria; order Desulfobacterales; family RPRI01; genus RPRI01. The sequence goes on from CAYODW010000046.1 coordinate 15,810, forward strand.
AATCTATCTGTGCAACAGATTCATTGAATGCCGGATGTTCGGTTGTTATCTTTTTCATTGAGTTTCCGGCAAGGTACCCGCCTATTGTGTATGGTATTATGAAATATCCGTCGGCAAGACCCTGCATGAGAGCGCTTGCGCCTAAACGGTTTGCTCCGTGATCGGAAAAATTGGCTTCCCCCAGCACAAAGAGTCCGTCGATTGTGCTCATGAGATTGTAATCCACCCACAGACCACCCATTGTATAGTGGACTGCCGGATAAATCATCATCGGAGTTTCATATGGATTATCTGCCGTTATTTTTTCATACATCTGGAAAAGGTTGCCGTATTTTTTTGCTATAACCTCTTTGCCGTCTCTCTTTATAGCATCAGCAAAGTCCAGGTAAACGGCAAGACCAGTTTCCCCGACTCCCTTTCCTGTGTCGCACTGCTCCTTTGCATTGCGGGATGCGACATCTCTTGGAACCAGGTTGCCGAAACTCGGGTATTTATTTTCAAGATAATAATCTCTTTGAGATTCGGGTATCTGTGAGGGAGAACGCTTGTCGCCCGGCTTTTTGGGAACCCAGACCCGACCGTCATTTCTTAAACTTTCACTCATCAGGGTCAGCTTGGACTGGTAGGTGCCGTGTACGGGGATGCAGGTAGGATGAATCTGGGTAAAGCAGGGATTGGCAAAACAAGCCCCTTTTTTATAAGCCCTGTATGCAGCCGTGACATTTGATGCCATTGCATTGGTAGAGAGGAAAAAAACATTTGCATAACCGCCGGTGGCAAGGATTACTGCATCGGCAGCATATTTTTCAATTTCGCCCGTCACCAGATTACGGACAACAATTCCCCTTGCCTGCCCATCGGCAACGACCACATCAAGCATCTCCCTGCGTGAATACATGGTGACTTTCCCGGCGGCAATCTGTCTTGAAAGGGCGCTGTATGCTCCAAGAAGAAGTTGCTGACCTGTCTGGCCCCTGGCATAAAAAGTCCTTGAAACCTGTGCGCCGCCGAAACTCCTGTTGGCAAGCTGGCCCCCGTATTCTCTGGCGAATGGAACTCCCTGTGCTGCGCACTGGTCGATAATGTTGCCGCTCAACTGGGCAAGCCTGTAAACATTTGCTTCTCTTGCCCTGAAATCGCCGCCTTTTACAGTATCGTAAAATAGGCGCCAGTGGCTGTCGCCGTCATTTTGATAGTTTTTTGAAGCATTGATGCCACCCTGGGCGGCAATGCTATGGGCCCGCCTAGGGCTGTCCTGTATGCAGAAAGTTCTTACATTATAACCCAGCTCGGCAAGAGATGCCGATGCAGAGCCTCCCGCAAGACCTGTTCCAACTACAATTATTTCAAATTTTCTCTTATTGGCAGGGTTGACAAGTTTCAGCTCGAAACGATGCCTGTCCCATTTTTCCGCAAGAGGACCTGCCGGTATTTTTGCATCAAGCCTCATGGTATTCCCTTTCTTTATGTTGTAAGCGAAATAAAAACCGGAATAAATCCAAAACCAATACCGATCAAAATGCTGAAAGCAATTCCGGCTTTCCTGATTAAAGGCATGTATTTAGGATGATTTAAACCGAGTGTCTGAAATGCGCTCCATAACCCGTGGCTGACATGGAATGCAGCCGTTATAACCGCAAGAACATAAATTGCTATATATGCCGGTCTGGCGAACGCACTCTGAACAATTTGAAAAATTGTTGTTCCGGTTTTATCGATAAAATGAAAATTTATCAGATGAAAGGTTATAAAAGCGATAAGAATCAGCCCCGTATAGGGCATGGTCGCAGAGCCGAAAGTCCTGCCTCCGGCTTTTTTATTTACTTCGTATCTTGCCGGCCTTGCCGCGATATTCTGAAAAAAAAGAAAGATGCCGGTCAGAACGTGAATAATTCCGAAAAACAGAAGCCCTGTTTCTGCAACCGTTATAAGTGGTCCGAGCGAATGGAGATGCTCAGCGTACGAATTGAAAGCATCCCTCCCGGCATAAAGAGTAAGATTTCCTATAAGATGCGCCGTAAGAAATGCGCAGAAACTCAAGCCGGTTACAGCCATCAGCAGTTTCTTGCCGATGGAACTTGTAAAGGTTGTTATGAGCCAGTTCATCTTATGTAATCCTCCATTTGAAAACATGTTTTTGGAATTTTTATTCTATACAAAATTATTTGGGAAGGTAAAACAGTTATTTCTTAATATCCTCAGTGTCAATAATTTTATTAAGCCGCCATAGAAGATTCCCTGCCGCGAGCAGTGGAGAATGCGCTCGTTTTTTCAATTCAAGCTTGAAAGATATCTGGTGATTCAGGGCAACTTATCATTGACATGGAATTTAATTGCCGATATAAAATAATTGTTTCAGAACTGGCAGTTACAATCTCTGTCGCAATATGATATTTCGGAGTTTATTCTATGGCTTCACAGCACCTTGATCTAATCCACATGATAAGCAATGCGGGGCTGATGGTTCAGCTTGTTCTTCTTGTTCTGGTACTTTTTTCCATTTCATCATGGGCGATTATTTTAATTAAATACAAGTATATAAAGAGGGCATTCAGGCAATCGGAGCATTTTACCGATTATTTTTGGAAAAGCCGCGATTTTTCAGATGCTTATGCAAAAGCAAAGGAATTGGAAGGGAGTCCGATTGCGAGAATATTTCGTATAGGATATGTTGAACTGAAAAAGTTGAGCCAGTCAGGTGTTCCTTTAGTTTCTCAAAGTTCGGATTCTGAGGAGTTCTCTATAGGTGCAAGATTTGCCGGAACAGATAATGTAAAGCGCGCATTACGCCAGGCAATAAACACTGAGATATCAAGGTTAAGCCAGTTGGTGCCTTTCCTTGCCACTACAGGAAACACAACCCCTTTTATCGGATTGTTCGGAACTGTGTGGGGAATTATGAATTCTTTCCACGGGATTGGGCTTAAGGGTTCAGCTACTCTGGCAGTTGTTGCGCCGGGAATATCAGAGGCGCTTGTTGCAACCGCCGCAGGTCTTGCCGCCGCGATTCCTGCGGTAATCGCATATAATTATTTTACACAGAAGATAAGAACCATAGAAACTGAGCTCTATAGTTTTTCCACCGATTTTCTGAATATTGTGGAACGGGATATATTAAGACCAAAGGGGAATAAAAAATGATGACAGGCGGGGAAAAAGACCGTCTCATGTCCGACATTAACGTTACTCCCTTTGTAGATGTAATGCTGGTTCTGCTGATTATTTTCATGGCAACAGCTCCTATGATGGTTCAGGGGGTTAATGTTGACCTTCCGGAGGCGACAGTTAAGCCTCTTGCTTCTGAAAAGGAGCATCTTTTAATTACCCTGGATAAAAGCGGGAAAGTATATATCAACAATTACAATATTGCGTCTGAATCTCTTGGAATGAAAATAGAGAAGATTCTTGAAGGCCATCCCAACCAGGAAGTGTACCTAAGAGCCGACAAGAATGTTTCTTATGGAGCGGTTATTAAAGTAATGTCCGAAATAAAGGGCGCCGGGGTAGAAAAACTCGGCATGGTCACAGAGCCTTTTGAAAGCAAGACAAACGGGCAGAACAAGTAATAATATGAAAGAAAGCTTTCAAGTTTCCGGATATATGGTTCTGAGAAACGGCATACCTCCTAAAACACTGGTTTTAACCTTTGGGATTTCCTTCCTGTGTCATGCCGTTTTAATAGGAGCCATGTTTTTTCTGCCTGAATACAGAAAATCAATTGGAAATCCTTTCCCGTCCGCATTAAATGTAAGCCTTGTTTCATTTTCCGCGGGACCGCCCGCAGGGGAAGTCTCGGTTGCCGGAGTTGCCGTTGCTCAGGCTAAAAAGGCCGGCCTGAAAAAGGAGACACCAGTAGTAAAGGTTGAGAAAGCGGAAACAGTCAAAAAGGCTGTCTCTTTAAATCTGAAAAAAATTCAGGATAAGAAAGTTGAAACTTCAAAATTAATAAATAACGCAATTAAAAACATTGAAAAAAAAGTTGATGAATCAAGGTCGGCAACAGTGGTTAGGGCTATAGACAGGTTAAGAAATCAGGTTGAAAATTCCGATAATATAAAAACAGCAGGTGTTCCGGGAGGCAGCATAAAAAGTAGTGCCCCAGCCGGCGGACCGGGTGGATTTGGAACCGGAACAGTAGGCGGAACAGGAGGGGCTGTTGGAGCAATCGATATTTATAAGGCTGAAATTTATTACAGAATACAGCAAAACTGGGCATATTCCGAGCAACTCGGGGGAAGCAATTCTGAAATGATGGCTGTTCTTGTAATAAAAATCATGCCGGGAGGAGAGATCAGCGACATCTGGTTTGAAAGAAAATCCGGGAACCGCTTTCTTGATGAATCGGCATACAGGGCGGTACAAAAATCAAATCCCCTTCCCCCGATTCCTCAGGAATATAACAGGACGTACTACGAAGTTGGTCTTAGATTCGGAACAGGCGGCCTTAAGTAGTTTCCATCCGGAAATGGCCCTTTTGTGCGATCTAAAGTGTCAATCTGTGGGATTTCTTGTGCGACATACAA
>CAYODW010000047.1:0-20209 GCA_964402865.1 uncultured Desulfonema sp.
GTTAATTAGTTTCCATCCGGAAATGGCCCTTTTGTGCGATCTCTGTGTCAATCTGCGGGATTTCTTGTGCGGCGTACATCGCGTACGTCTCCGCGCAATCCCTTGATTTCCTTGAGCTTGCCCAAAATTGCCTATTTCCGAATTGGAAACTTACATGTGCCCGAATTTGGTTTCCGGATGGACAATATCTTTTTTAAAAATTGTCCGGTATATGACGCTTTGTTGCTCGATAATACCTCAGGCGTTCCGCAACCTACAATGTAGCCGCCCTCATCTCCACCTTCAGGCCCAAGATCAATGATATGGTCTGCGGTCTTGATGACATCAAGGTTATGTTCTATTACGATTACGCTGTTTCCTGAATCTACGAGTCTGTTCAGCACACACAGCAGTTTCTGAATGTCGTCTATATGAAGGCCGGTTGTAGGTTCATCCAGAATATAAACCGTCTTTCCAGTCCCCTTTTTACTGAGTTCCCGTGAAAGCTTGACCCTCTGGGCCTCGCCTCCCGAAAGAGTAGTTGCAGACTGGCCTATCTTAATATAGCCAAGGCCGACATCAGAAAGAGTCATCAGCTTCGATCTGATGTTTTTTATCCTGTCAAAGAATGAGAGAGCCTGATCCACGGTCATGTCAAGGATATCAGCGATGTTTTCACCCTTGTATCTCACTTCGAGGGTTTCGCGGTTGTATCTTTTACCGTTGCAGATATCGCACGGCACATAAATGTCGGGCAGAAAATGCATCTCTATTTTAATTATCCCGTCTCCGGTGCATGCTTCACACCGCCCTCCTTTAATGTTAAAGCTGAACCTGCCCGGCTTGTATCCGCGCATGCGCGCTTCAGGTGTCCTTGCAAAAAGCTCTCTGATGTATGTGAAGAGGCCCGTATAGGTTCCCGGATTTGATCTTGGAGTTCTTCCGATCGGCGACTGATCTATGTTTACGACCTTATCAACATATTCAAGCCCGGCAACAGAAGAGTGGGCGCCTGCCGCTATTCTTGCGCCATAAATGTTTCTTGCGAGAATGTTATAAAGTGTTTCAAGAACAAGTGTTGATTTCCCGGAACCGGAAACTCCTGTGATGCAGATAAACTTACCAAGCGGAAATTCAACATCAATATTTTTAAGATTATTACCCGAAGCTCCTTTTATCATGAGTTTTGCGCCATTCCCGTGGCGGCGTTTATCAGGTACCATTATTTGCTTCCGGCCGGAAAGATACTGTCCTGTCAGCGAGCCGTTATCTTTTAAAAGCGCTGCCGGTTCACCTGAAAATACTACATGTCCTCCGTTAACTCCCGCGCCCGGTCCCATATCGATGACATAATTGGCAGAGAGAATGGTCTCTTCATCGTGTTCAACTACAAGAACCGTATTGCCCAGATCCCGCATCTTCATAAGTGTTGCAAGGAGGCGTTGGTTATCTCTCTGGTGCAATCCAATGCTCGGCTCATCCAGAACATAAAGAACTCCTGTCAGTTTTGAGCCGATTTGTGTGGCCAGACGTATTCTCTGACTCTCTCCGCCTGAAAGGGTGTAAGCCGACCTGTCGAGTGTAAGATAGGATAATCCGACATTTTCCAGAAAAGAGAGCCTTTCATTTATCTCTTTTATTATTCTCTTTGCTATAAGCTCCCTTTTCCCTTCGAGTTTAAGATTTAAAATGAAGGCCGCTGCTCCGGATACTGAAAGAGCCGTGATTTCAAATATCGTCAGGTCTCCGACGCGTACCGAACTGCTTGCCTTGTTAAGTCTTGTTCCTCCGCATTCAGGGCATGGGCGGAATGTCATGTAATGCCTGATCTCTTCTCTGGTCTGGTTTGAATCTGTTTCAATGTAACGTCTCTGGAGTTTCGGGATGACCCCTTCGTATTGTTTCCTGAAACTGAAGCGTCGATTATTCTGTTCAAAATAGAAAGTTATCGTTTCATCTCCGGATCCATAAAGAAGTATATTTTGAAAACTCTCAGGCAGGTCTTTATAGGGAGTGTAAACATCTACATCATAAAACTTTGTAAGCGATTCAAGAAATTCGCTGAACTGAACCGAATTTCTGTTTGCCCACAGCGCCACAGCTCCCTGCCTTAAGGAGAGATCTTTGTTCGGGATAATGAGATCAGGGTCGAATTCTGTCGTAGTGCCTAAGCCGTCACATTTATTACATGCGCCCTGAGGAGAGTTGAATGAAAAACTTGCAGGGGTAAATTCAGGATAGCTTATTCCGCATTGAACACATGCTGATTTTTCACTGAAAAGAACCGATTCTTCTCCATGGATATCAACTTTAACAAGCCCTCCGGACTGAGACATTGCAAGCTCTAAGGAATCTGCCAGTCTGTTCCTGACGTTTTCTTTTATGACCAGCCGGTCAACGACAACTTCGAGAGTATGCTTTATGTTTTTATCGAGCTTACCTGTTTCTTCAATTTCAAGTATTTCACCGTCTATCCGGACCCTTGAAAAGCCGTCTTTTTTGAGTTGTTTTATAAGTTTTTCATGGGATCCTTTCTGACCTGAAACAAGGGGGGCTAAAATAATTATTTTTGTTCCTTCCGCAAAGGACATGATTTTGTCTGCGATCTGATCGAGCGTTTGAGCAGTAATGGGTTTCCCGCAGATATGGCAGTGGGATGTTCCTGCTCTGGCAAAGAGAAGTCGAAGATAGTCATAAATTTCAGTTACAGTTCCGACAGTTGACCTTGGATTATGGCTTGCGGTTTTCTGTTCAATTGCAATTGCAGGAGATAGCCCTTCGATTGTATCGACATCAGGTTTTTCCATTCGTTCCAGAAACTGTCTGGCATATGTTGAAAGGGATTCGACATACCTGCGCTGCCCTTCAGCGTAGAGAGTGTCGAAGGCAAGAGTTGATTTTCCCGATCCTGAAAGACCGGTGATTACAACAAGCCTGTTTCTTGGCAGTTCGACATCGATATTTTTTAGGTTGTGCTGTCTCGCGCCCCTTATGATTATCTTGTCGGAACTCATTTTGAAAATCCTTTTTTCCATTTACATTTAACCTGGAATGCCGCCATTTTTATAGCCGCGATAAGGCTTCCCGGATCCGCCTTTCCTTTTCCGGCAATATCGTATGCTGTTCCGTGATCTACGGAAGTTCTTATAACAGGAATTCCCAGAGTCGTGTTTACGCCATCGGTAAAATGAACAATTTTGAATGGAATAAGGCCCTGGTCATGATACATGCATACAACAGCATCATAATTACCTTTTAATGCATTATAAAATAATGTATCAGGAGGGTAAGGTCCGGATACATTATACCCTTCCTTTGCCGAAATTTCCAAAGCAGGTCTTATTATCCTATCTTCCTCATCTCCGAATATACCGCTTTCACCGGCATGTGGATTGAGTCCTGCCACGGCTATTACCGGAGAGTCGATGCCGAATCTTTCATATAACCCCTTTCCGGTAATTCTTATTGTTTTTAAAATATTTTCTGTTGAAATAGAATTTGAAACTCCACTGAGAGGGATGTGAATGGTTACAAGCGAAACCCTGAGCCTGTCACCGGCCAACATCATAACAAAATCTTTGGTTCCGGTGCGTTCTGCAATTAACTCGGTGTGGCCGTTGTAATAAAAGCCGGCCATATTCATGGCCTTTTTGTTTATCGGACATGTTACGACGGCTGCTATCTCACTGTTTATGGCCATGTCGGTTGCTGCAATGACATATTCAACCATGGCCTTTCCTGTCCGCACAGTCGGATTCCCCCATGATATTTCATCTGCGGCAAGCCCGGAAACAGATAATATATCGATGCTTCCGGGGTTGTATGAACCTTTGGAAGGGCCGGATACGGATTTTAAATTCAAGGTGCTTCCGGTATTTTTTTTTGCGGCAGCAAAGACGCCGATATCTCCCACCACAAGGGGTTTGCACAAATGGTATAATCCGTGGTCACTTAAGGCGGAAAGTATTATTTCAGGGCCAATCCCTGCAGGATCTCCTGCAGTGATGGCGATAACAGGCCTGTTGTCTTTCATTGGAAAACCTTTCATGATTATAATGAAAAAAATTATATTATAGAGTCGGGCATACTTTTTCAACAATTTCCAATATAATTTGATAATAAAAACCTGTTATGAGAATATTGATAAAAATGAAAGGTAATCGCAGAAATTACGAGATATGATGGAATGACTTTATTGTCCGTTTATTAAAAATTGATACAGATATGCCTAAAATTCCTGAAAAAATTACTCCGGTAGAAAAGGTTGTGGGTAAAGGCGTTTGTCTTGCTGCATGATTTTATGAATATAAATTCAGATGGATATAAATTGTTGATAACTTTTTTCAAAATAATCGATATCCAGTTTTTATCAGGTTTGACACAACCGATTCTATGCTTTAGAAAGACGCATACTTTTTCTGCTATTCGAAAAGTCCCTAACAAATTACTTGCGGTTGTTTTATAAACAGGTTTCTTCAATTAACAGCATTTTAATCGGTTTTATAATAATTTTATTCGATTGGTTCTATGGAAGCTATTTGGAACAACGTAAAATCAGCTATCAGGGAGAATATTCCGGGGCACAGCTACAAAATGTGGATAGAGCCTCTCGAGTTCAGCAGAACCGCTGATGGTGTTTTAGTACTTTCGGTTCCAAACAGCTTTTCCAAAAAAAGAGTTCAGGATCACTATGGCAATTTGATAGATTCGGAATTAAAAAGGATTGCCGGGGATAACTGCAGTTATGTTATTGAGATTTGCGGAGAAAAAAGATCAGGGCGTAACAGGCCGCATAATAATAATCAACTGCCGCTTCCGAATGTAAACATCAAGCCTCATTACGGGCGATTTTTAAGAAAAGACTTTACTTTTGACCAGTTTGTTGTCGGGGGAAACAACGAATTCGCATTCACAGCATCCCTGTCGCTAGCTTCAAGGAATAGCTCACAGCAAAGCTCACTGTTTTTATTATCAAAGACCGGAATGGGTAAGAGTCACCTTTCCCAGGCTGTCGGACACCATGTTATTTCTGAATTTCCTTCAGAACGCGTATATTATATCACTGCTGAAGATTTCAGCAATGAGATGGTTCAGGCTATCCGTAATGATTCGATAGACAAGTTCAAGAACAAATACAGGAAAGAATGTGATGTCCTGTTGCTGGAAGATGTTCATTATCTGGGAGGAAAAGAGCGCACTCAGATTGAACTTGCCTTCACCCTTGACGCTTTAATGAATTCCGATAAGAAAATAATATTTTCAAGCTGCTATCTTCCGGGTGATATACCCAAATTACATGATAAATTAAAATCGCGTTTTTCTCACGGGATAATTTCCGCTATTGAACCGCCTAATTTCAGGACAAGAGTAAGAATACTTCAAAGAAAAGCTCTTTTAAGCGGGTTTCAGGTTCCGGAGGAAATAATTCATTATCTTGCGAGCGAGCTTAATGAAGATGTAAGGCAGCTTGAAAGCGGACTTATCGGAATTACCGCCAAATCATCTCTTATGGGTATTCCGATTGATCTTGATCTTGCTGAAGGCGTGGTAAAAAACATCGTTTTGCATAAGAAAAATATCACAATCGATGTTATAAAAAAACTGGTTTGCAAGCATTTCAACATTGCTTTAGCAGATATTGTTTCAAATTCCCGGAAGCAGACATTTACCCGTCCGAGACAGATTGCAATTTATCTGTCACGCCGGTACACCGATTCGCCGCTGCAGACAATCGGAAAAAGTTTCAATCGTTATCATGCCACAGCCCTTCATTCCATAGGTATTGTTGAAAGGGGTATTAAAGAGAACAGTTCCTTAAGGAAGCAGGTTGATTATTTTTCCCAGAAACTTGAATCAGGCAAGTTTTAATCCTCTCTTTTCCCTTTAAAAAACCTTCGAAACATAATATTGTATTATAAATGACTCTCAATAATTCTAAATTTGAAAAGATCCGGAGTATAGTCGGTGCCCCGTACTGCAGCAGGGAAAAAGAAGATCTTGCCTGTTATGCCTACGATGCGACTGCAAATCGCTATTTGCCTGATGCCGTTGTATTCCCGAAAGATGCCGAAGAGATTTCTAAAATAATAAAGCTTGCCAATTCCGAAAAATTTTTTGTTATACCCCGTGGTTCAGGTTCGGGAATGACGGGCGGATCTGTTGCCGTTATGGGCGGAGCAGTGCTTGTCATGACCCGGTTAAACCGCATCATTGAGATTGATACCGACAATCTAATAGCCGTTGCGGAACCAGGAGTTATTACCGCCCACTTTCACCGGGAAGTCGAAAAATTAAGCCTCTTCTATCCCCCTGATCCATCAAGCGCTGAGTTTTCAACCCTTGGTGGAAATCTTGCCGAATGTGCAGGAGGGCCGAGAGCGGTAAAATACGGAGTAACAAGGGATTATGTGCTTGGCCTCAAGGCCGTTCTCCCGACCGGTGAAATAATTGAAACAGGCGTAAAAACAGCGAAAGGGGTAGTCGGATATGATCTGACGCGTCTTTTAATAGGTTCGGAAGGCACTCTCGGAATAATTACGGAGATGACGCTGAAGCTTATATCACTTCCTGAAGCAGTCAGAACAATGACTGCGGTTTTCCATGAAGTCGGGCATGCGGCGGAAACCGTTTCTGAAATAATAAGAAGGGGAATTGTTCCGAGAACCATAGAATTCATGGACAGGGCTTCAATAATTTGTGTCGAGAATTATCTTAAAATAGGCCTTCCTATTGATGCCGGAGCATTGCTGTTAATAGAGGTCGATGGGAGGGTTGAAGAGGCCGAATCTGCAATAAAGCGTCTTGCAAAGCTTTGCATAAATTCAGGAGGAAGAGAGGTTGCTATCGCAAAGACGAAAGAGGAGATTGCTCTAATTTGGAAAGCACGCAAGGCCATATCTCCTGCACTTTTTACGTATGCTCCCGACAAGATTAACGAAGACATTGTGGTTCCGAGGAGCAGAATACCCGATATGGTAAGAAGAATTGAAGAGATGAAAAACAGGACGGGCCTCACAATAGTCAGTTTCGGGCATGCCGGTGACGGCAATATACATTTCAATATAATGCTCGATAAAAAGAATGAGGAAGAAGTAAAAAAGGCATGGGGAGTTGTTGAAGAACTGTTCGATTATACGGTTGAGCTGGGGGGCACTATTTCGGGTGAACACGGAATAGGTATCACAAAGGCGCCATATATGCCGAAAGAGATCGGCCATGATGAAATAGAACTTATGAAAAAGTTAAAAAGGCTCTTTGATCCGCAAGGGATATTAAATCCCGGAAAGATATTTATGTAGCGCCGGTTCTTTATGCGTATTATTTTCTTATAAAGCCTCTTATTGCAATTTTCCTTTAAATGTATTTTCGCCGAATACAATTTCTTCAATAATTTCGATCTTGGAATTCTGATCTTTTTCTATATAGCATCTTAAATTTAGAGCGCAGAGTTTTTTGCATACCGGATCATCAGTTGAAAAATTTCCGAAGCATCCGACATGATCGTTTAAAATATCTTTTATTTTCAAGACTTCCTTCATTTTCTATCCTTTTATTTCAAGCGACTTTATCATTTCCTGATGTATCAGGCCGTTTGTAGCCAGAATCTCATTTTTATTTAGATCAAAGATATTTCCCGAAAAATCGGTCACCATAGCGCCTGCTTCTCTTGCGATTATAAACCCTGCAGCCGTATCCCATGGCTTCAGATTTTCTTCCCAGAAACCTTCAAATCGTCCTGATGCGACATAACAGAGGTCCAGGGCTGCTGAACCGAGCCTTCTGATACCCTGGGATGCATTCAGGCAGTTGAAGAAACGAGCCTGTAGGGGTTTAATCTCTTTTACATTGTAAGGGAATCCGGTTACGAGCAGGCTATCGGAAATGGATGTTGTTTCTGAAACATGTATTGGTATGCCGTTTAATTCCGCGCCTTCCCCTTTGACTGCGGTAAATAGTTCTCCTGTTACGGGATTTAATACTATACCTGCCTCTATATCACCCTTTATTGAAAAGGCTATTGAAACCGCAAACAAACCAAGATTATGGGCAAAGTTCGTTGTTCCATCTAGAGGATCGATAATCCATATGCACTCGGCGCCTTTATTATTGCTTCCGCTCTCTTCGGCAAGTATTCCGTGTGATGGAAATACCTTCCTGATTGTATCAATTATTAACCTTTCAGACTTGGTATCCGATTCGGTAACCAGATCTTTTGCGCCTTTTTTTTGGACTTTACACTTCTTTCCGAAGTTGGTTTTAAGTACCTCCCCGCCTTTATACGCGGCTGCGATACCTACTCTTTTAACTGATTTCAGATTCATAAGGGTCTCTCTTTATATTCGTTGCCGGGTGCATGTCAACCCATTTTGTGATCTTATATTACCTGTCCGGGTGATTTGTTATATTTCAGTATGCTTTATACAAATAGATTCTATCGAATGTTCCATTTTTTCAATAAGGCTGGATAAGGTTGATTCGTTGTTTGCAGAGATTGGAATGGAGTTGTAAGGGCGGCATAATTTTTCCGCGGTCTCATTTCCCAACATATCCTGCTTATTAAAGACACGGAGCATGGGGATTTTGTCCAAATTGAGATCCGACAGCAGCTTTTCAACAGATTCTATCTGATCCTCAAATCTCGGATTGCTGATGTCAATTACATGAAGGAGGAGATCCGCATTGTTTAATTCTTCAAGTGTTGCCCTGAAAGCGACAAGAAGGTCTTTCGGGATATTTTTAATAAACCCGACAGTGTCTGTTATTATTACCTCGGTATCTTTAGGGAACTTAAGCCGCCTGCTCGATGGATCGAGGGTTGCAAAGAGTCTTTTTTCTGCAACCACATTGCTTTTAGTCAGAGTATTGAGAAGAGTCGATTTGCCTGCATTTGTGTAGCCTATTATTGAAATAACCGGCAAATCTTTTTTGCCGCGTTTTGCCCTTTGTTGCTGCCTGTGCTGTATTACCAGCGAAAGCGCCTTTTCAAGCTGGTTTATGCGGTTACGTGCAAGCCTTCGGTTTAACTCAAGTTTTGTTTCTCCGGGGCCTCTTCCGCCTATGCCGCCTGTCAGGCGGGACATGGCGGTATTTTTAGTTACCAGGCGTGGGAGCATGTATTTAAGCTGGGCGAGTTCCACCTGCAGCTTTCCTTCTTTTGTCCTGGCCCGCTGAGCGAATATGTCCAGTATAAGCTGGGTCCTGTCTATGATTTTTATATCCGTTTTATCGGTTACAGATCTTATCTGGGATGAATTCAGCTCCTGGTCAAATACCAGCATGGACGCACCTTTTTGAAGAGCAAGAAGAGAGAGCTCCTCAAGTTTCCCGGTTCCGATATAAAATCTTGGATCAGCCTTTGTTCTGAACTGGATAAAGCTTTCTATGACTTCTATTCCTGCTGACCCGGCAAGCTCTTTCAATTCATCCATAGAGTCTGAAGCCTCATTTCTGGAATCTGTTGAAACACTTACAAGGATAGCCCTTTCCAAGCGCTGTTCTGAAAAACGGGCAGGCCTGGACTGGGCGAGTTCCGATTCAATGGCCTGAATCAGTTCAAGACACCCTATGTCAAGCATGCCTGGTTTTATGGGTTGAAGTAAACGGTATGGTTCGCCATCAGGGCTTTTGGGTATTATGTGCCCCACATGAATTTCATATGGCTGTCCGTTATCTGTTGATGTTATGGCTGCCATCATGTCGAGCTTCAGAAGGGTAAGATCGGTGATATCGTCTCTTGAGAGAGGTTCATTTTTCATGTGGACGTGTATGCACCTTAAACCCTTAAGTCTGTCAGGCGCTGTTCTGTATTCGCTTAAATCAGGTATGACAATTCGTTTCTGATCTCCAACTATAACATTTGTTATTCTGCCCTGACGGTCAATAAGAAGACCTAACTGGCGGCGTATTTCCATGGCAAGCATGCACAGTTCGCGGGCTATCTCCGGGGTTATGATAAATTCAGGGGGAGTGCGGCGGCGGTAAAGGTTTTCAAGTCTTTTTATATGACCGGCTTTCAGGCCGCCTGTATTTCCAGAAAGTTTTTTCATTTCAGATTATTATAGCGATTTTCAGAACAATTTTCCTATTGGATCCCGTTCAAGTGGTTTGGGTATGTGTGCGTATGCGAACCGCGGAAAATTAGACACATGTTATGTGCCGTAGATATCTTTTGCCTTGTCTTTAAAGCAGGTATAGGAACTCAGGAATGTAAGTATGACTTCACCGGTTGGTCCGTTTCTCTGCTTTCTCAAAAGGATTTCAGCGGTATTTTTTTTCGGGTTGTCTTCATTCTTGTTATATATTTCATCCCTGTAAATAAACGCGACAACATCGGCATCTTGTTCGAGTGCGCCGGACTCTCTTAAATCGGCAAGCTGCGGCCTTTTGTCTGTACGATCCTCGAGCTTTCTGTTAAGCTGGGAGAGGGCAATAACAGGAATTTTCAGCTCTTTGGCAAGAGCTTTTAAAGATCTTGACATTTCAGCTATCTCCAGATCTCTCCGCTCAGCCGAAAAAGAGCTTTTCATAAGTTGCAGATAATCAATTATTACAAGGCCAAGCCCTTTGTTCATTTTAAGCCTTCGTGCTTTCGCCCTGATTTCCATGGAAGATATGCTGGGTGAGTCGTCTATGAAGATGGGCGCCTGAGAAAGGGTTGCTGCCGCATCAGTAAGATTGACCCAATCGGAATCACTCAAAAAACCTCCTCTCAGGCGGGATGAATCGACCTTTGCCTCCGAGCAGAGCATCCTTAAAGAAAGCTGCTCTTTAGACATTTCAAGAGAAAAGAGAGCAACCGTAACATTTGATTTAACTGCGGCGTTTCTTGCAATATTTAAAGCAAAAGCGGTTTTTCCCATGCCTGGACGGGCTGCAATTATGATCAAGTCCGAATCCTGGAAGCCTGAAGTAAGCGCATCAAAATCAGTAAAACCGCTTTCAACTCCGGTTACAAGGGATTTTTTTCCCTGCCGTTCTTCAAGGGCGTCAAAGTTGTCATCAATAATATCCTTTAAAGGATAAAAAGCCTGTTTTATTTTCTTTTCAGATATTTCAAAAATTGAACCTTGGGCATAATCGAGAATTTCATCCAGGTTGCCGCTGTCTTCAAAACATTTGTTGACAATAGCAGTTGCCTTTTCGATAAGGCGTCTCAGGCATGCTTTTTCATAGACCAGGCGGGCATAATGAGTTGCGTTTGTGGCAAGCGGAATATCAAGAAACCTTGCAAGATAAGCCGCGCCGCCGACTTCTTCAATCCGGCCCTGTTCTTTCAGCGCATTGGCTAATGTGACAAGGTCAACCGGTTCGTTTTTGTTAAAGAGATCAAGAATTGATGAGTATATTTTCTGATGGGCTATCTTATAAAAGTCATTTGGAGAAAGAACTTCGATAACTTCAAGCAAAGCATTATTATCAATTAAAATGGCGCTGAATAAAGATTCCTCGGCCTCAATGCTCTGGGGCGGAACTTTTAACAGGTAGGATGTCTCTTTTTCACTTTGATGTTTGGTTCTTGCCATTTGATTTGATGAAATAGTAAGCTTGGGTATCAGAGTTTATCTGATACCCATTGTTATTTGTTGAAGAATTTTTTCGTTACAAAAGACCATAACTGACTTTATGGAAAAAAGCCAGACTATTCCGGCACAACTTCGACGGTTATTACCGGTTTAACTCCTTTGTACACACGGACAGGTACAGTGAATGTGCCCAGTGTTTTTATGGGTTCTCCGAGCAGTACCATACTCTTTTCTACAGTAAAGCCCTGCGCAGCAAGGGAATCCACAATGTCACGCACTGAAACCGACCCGTATAACCTGTCCTCTTCACTTACTTTCGCGTTTATTTTGCACACAACCCCTTCAAGCTTTTTGGCTATTTCCTCAGCGAGCCCTTTCTCTTTAGCTATCTGGATTTCAAGTTTAACCTTCTCCCGTTCCAGCATCTTAAGGTTTTGGGGAGTGTTTGGGACAGCCTTTTTCTGGGGCAAAAGATAGTTGCGCGCATAGCCTTCGGAAACATTCACGATGCTGCCGACAAGTCCCAAAGATTCTATTGTTTCTTTCAATATTACTTTCATAATTTAACCTCCAAAGAACAGGCAGGCTTTTTGTAATGTTTTTGAAATCGCAGTACAAAAAGGCCATCAAGTTATTATTAATAAATGTTTGTTTAAGTGTTGTTATGTTTTCTTATGTTGAGCCATGTATCAAAAAAACCAAGCCCTATTACAAACAGAAATATGAAATGCTGAAGAGCAATAAGGCTGTACAAAAAAACTTTGAGCGTTCTTGGAACCCTTTTTTTTTCAAAATAATAGGAGACGATAGCTATGCCCTGAAAGAAGTATATCATCATCAGAACAAGCAAAAGGTTCAAACCTGCTATCTTAAAAAGCTTGTCCGGAAAGAAGAGCATAACAGCTGATGCAATTACAGCCCAGACAAGAAATTCAGGCGCCTTCCATAAATTCAGTGATACAAAATCAGGAAAATACAGATTGTTTTTAATAAGTATCGGTCTTGAAATCATGAGATTGATCCAGCTAACAAGAAGCGTAAAAGCAACTATTAAAGCCGGGATGACCCCTACAAGCACATATCTGATCTGTTCCATGGAATCTGAAATCATATGAATATGTTCTTCCGAAACCCCCATGTTTTCATAAATATTTATTGCGAGTTTCAGATTTTCCGCAATGTATTCCGAGGCTAGTGCATAAATTCCCACATTCCGTATATTTGAAAAAACCATCAGACATATAAGTCCTGAAACAATAACACCGGAGGAGGAATATAAGATCATTTTTTCAATCGACAAATCATGATGAAGCAATTCGCCAAGGAGAAAACCCAGAAATAAAAGTTCGGCAAAAAAGATTAAGTCGATCGATACACTTTGCACGACAAATAGAACAGCTATGTTTGTTGCTGCAAAAATAACAAGACCATATTTTCTGCCGAGTTTTGAATGGTAAAATATGATTGGCAACGGAATAAACAGGGCGCAGAAAAAACCTATTATCGGAATATAGATTGATATAAGACAAATGAGAACCGATAAAGTTATTCCCTTTGTTAAATTTCTGAATATTTCCTCTTCGGCAGACGGCACTATAATAGCCTCCCCTGAAGCAGTCCTGAATACCAACATGGAGTTTGCCGGTTAAAAATCCAAAGTGCCGACATATGGTAAAAGGGCTATTGAGCGAGCCTGTTTTATTGCGTGAGTCAATACCCTCTGATGTTTTGCACATGTGCCTGAGATACGCCTGGGAATTATTTTGCCCCTTTCGGTTGTGAAGTATCGCAGCGACTTGGAATCTTTATAATCTATTACAAGGGTTGAATCTGCACAGAAGCGGCAGACTTTCCGCCTGTGAAATACCCGTTTCTTTTTTCTATCTGTATCGGTTTGTCCTTTTACTTGATTATCGTAAGCCATATTTTACTCCTTTCCGTTGCTATCGGGTTCTGTTTTGATTTCTTCCGAATCGTCCTGAATATCATCGGAAGGACTTGCGGAAACTTCAGTTTTACCGCTTTGTTCTGCCGAAGCGGCTAAAGCAGCTTCAGCGGCTTTAGCCAGTTCTTCTTTTATCCTGTCTATGTCGACTTCTTTTTCAAGCAGGATGGTCATGAACTTGATAACGCGGTCATCGATACGGAAAGAGCGTTCTATTTCGCTGACAAGCAACCCGGTTCCACAGTAATCAATCCGGATATAATAGCCCCGGACTTTTTTCATGATTTCATACGCAAGCTTCTGGATTCCCCATTCGTCAATCTTGACTAGAAATCCTCCCTTTTGCTGGATCAGATCTTTAATTTTTTCTAATAGGGGAGACCTGTTTTCAGATGAAACATCAGGATCAACAATAACAATTGATTCATACCTTCTCATAAAAAACCTCCTTCTGGATATAAAGCCCCAGAATATATCCGGAGCAAGGATTAAAAAATTGCGCCTTATTACGCAATTAAAACTGTTCTCACTATCACTTCAAATGAATTTATGTCAAGAATTATAAAAACACCCGTATTATTGACAAGTATGTGCGTGAATAACCCTGGCTTATGATCTGGGAATTATATATCCTGAGCACCGGGTTGAGTTAAAGGGGAATAATCCGGAGTCGCGATTTATTGCAGTTCTATTAACTTCCGTGTCAATTCGGCGCGGCGTAAGAATAAAAGATAATCGTCAGGATGGTCTGTCAGCAGTTTTTTCAGATATTCTATATTGTTATTGATGGAATCCATATAAAGGTCACGGTCTATATGCCATCTTTCGCGAAAGTGATGGATGGCATAATCTTTGACGCCCCCAAGTTCATTATCGAAACGCTTCTGCGTCATCTCATAGAATCCGATGGTTTTTTCCAGGAGATTAAATTCACTGGTGAATCCCTTAACTCCGGCTTCATGAAATTCCATATAAAGAAACAGCAGTTTTTCGAGATATAAGCGGTCGGACATCTGTCCAAGTAAATCGGCTGTACCCAGCATCTTGCCGAGGAGGGCGGCATTTGATGAAGAAAATTGGATTTCCGGGGTCATTGTTGTCAGGCCGGTACAGTTCAGAATATCGGCAAAATCAGAAATTGAATCTTCAAAATAAGAATTACCGTCAAAATATTTTTTTATGAAGTCTATGCTGCGCTGAATATGAACCAGGGTATATTTGGCTCCGGTTCCGGTTTCATCAGATGACTTCTGTATATAGCCGGTATCGTGCATCAGGGCGCCGATCAGGCCGATATTGATCTCTTTCTCGCTGAATCGAATACCCGATATAAAGGCCCCGTGCATCAGACGCACTATTCCAAGAAGAACCTGATGGGTGTGTCTGATGTCATGGTATTCCGTATTGCAGGCCCGATATCCGGGATATTTACCTCTAAACAGGGTTTCCAAATCCCAAAAAACCTTTATCACATACTTGAAGTCAAAAGAAGGAAAGATCATCTGGGTGATATTCCGAACTTCCTCAAGAACCTGCTGATGATCCGACAAGTCAACCAACTGACTGACTCTCTGATTTCTCATATGATCAGTTTTCTCTTTACTGCTGATTCTTTTTGAATAAAGCATATTGAAATCTCCTGTTTTAAGAATCGGAAAATCTTCGGGACAGATATCACAAAGTTTTCCATGTGTCAAAATATGTTGAAAGACGTATAATTTGCAAAATCTTGATAACTTTTTAAAAAGTATATATATGATTATCAGACGAGCTTTTGGGAGCTTAGTTTCAATCCGGAAACACCATAGTGTCCGTTAATAAGGAGACCGGTATGAGCAAGTATGGTACATTTATTTTTGAAGAGATCGAGCCATGTATAGCACTCGTTACCCTGAACCGTCCGGATAAGCTGAACGCGATCAATATTGAAATGCTGGACGACTTCAATAAATTATTTACCGTTCTAACCAAAGATAATGACATACGTGTACTTATCATAACCGGGAAAGGACGCGGGTTCTGCGCCGGGGCGGACCTCAACGAAGTTTTGATTCACAAGGATTCGGAAGCTTTGTCGGATCCGGAGAAATATCTCAGGCTGGCCCAGGAGCGTTTCGCCGCCCTGATCTTAGGGCTTCGGAGGATCCCACAGCCTGTGATTAGTGCTGTTAACGGTTCTGCGGCTGGAGGAGGATTTTCAATGGCATTGGCCAGTGATATCCGGGTAGCTTCGCCTGAAGCCTATTTTGTAGCTTCGTTTGCTAATATCGGTCTGTCCGGCGGAGAGTTGGGAACTTCCTATCTTCTCCCACGCCTTATCGGCCTTGCAAGAGCCGCTGAAATTCTTTACACTGGAAGAAAGGTGAATGCTGAGGAGGCCGAGCGGATGGGGCTGGTCAATCAGGTTGTGCCGAAGGACGCCCTTCTTGAAACGGCTCTTTCGAGTGCCAGACTTATGACAGCCAAGGGAGCCGGGGCGCTAAGGCTGACAAAGATGGTTCTGGATCAGAATATAGATGCGCCTTCGCTTGAAGCAGCGGTCAATCTTGAAAACCGAAACCAGACCATAATGATATTTTCAGGCGAATTTTTTAAACTCATCAAACCTTTCTTTAAAGGGGTGTGAGAAGCCGATTATTCCCGCTTATAATTTTTAGAGTTGAAGGCTTATATGAAATCACAAAAAAACCGACTTATCCTGATTGTCAGTCTGCTTCTGATTACCGGCTTTCTGATAACCAGTCTGGCAAGCTTTTTCGTTTCAAGAGCTTCGTTACGGTCCCAGATAAGTGAAAAAGAACTTCCTTTGACCGGAGATAACATATATTCGGAGATTCAGCGTGATCTGTTGAGTCCCATTTTTATCTCATCACTTATGGCGGCAGATACTTTCCTGCGGGACTGGGTAATCAATGGCGAACAGGATACAAGTAAAATAACAAGGTATCTTAAAGAAATAAAAATAAAATATAATACTTATACAAGTTTTTTTGTATCGGACAGAACAAGAAATTATTATTATGCCGGGGGGATATTAAAAAAGATAAGTCCCGATGAAGAGAGGGATAAATGGTATTTCCGCGTTCGTGAGATGAAGCCGGAGTATGAGATAAACATTGATCCTGACATGGCCAATAAAGACACCATGACTATCTTCATCAATTATCGTGTATTTGGCTATGATGGAAAATATATCGGCGCAACCGGGGTAGGGCTTGCAGTAGGCTCGGTAAAACGACTTATTGAAACTTATCAGCAAAAATATAACCGGAGGATATATTTTACCGATGAAGAGGGGAATATAAAACTTTACGGGTCTGATTTTCCGGTAAACATTAAAAACATAACGAACATACCTGGAATGATGCCGGATGTTATGAAAGAATTGTCGTCCAGGCATGGCATTTCTTTTAAATATGTTAAGAACAAGAAAACGATTCTTCTGCATTCCCGGTATATTCCTGAATTCGGCTGGCATCTTTTTGTAGAACAGACCGAAGAGGCAGCCATCAGGCAGATTCTTTACACGTTGTTTATCAATCTTTCAATCAGCGCCGTCATAACGGCTATAATTCTTCTTTTGACAAACATGACTATCTCGGTTTACCAGGATAAACTGGAAGATATGGCCTCGACCGATCCTCTAACCGGAGCTTACAACCGGCGAGCTTTTGATATCATAATTGGGCAGACAATAAAGGATGCCATACGGAATAAAACGGATATATCTCTGATCATGTTTGACATCGACCATTTCAAGGCTACGAATGACGAATTCGGGCATAGCGCCGGTGATATGGTTCTCGGAAACATAACCGGAATAGCCGACAGTTGCCTGAGGTCATCCGACGTAATCTGCCGCTGGGGAGGTGAAGAGTTTTTAATACTATTAAAACAATGTGATATACATAAAGCTTTCAAAATAGCTGAAAAAATAAGGATGGCCGTCAGTAAAACGCCGGTCTTTTATAAAGGCAAAGAGATTAAAGTGACAGTAAGCCTTGGGGTCGCCCAGTATCAGGACATGGAAAGTGAGGAGAGCCTATTCAGCAGGGTTGACAAGGCTCTTTACGAGGCGAAAAATCAGGGGCGTAACAGATCGATATCGATTCCATAGCTTTGATCTTATGGCGATTGAGTCAATTGCAAAAGTCTTAAATAGAGAAGAATTTGTCATTTCCACGAAAGTGGGAATTCAGTCTTTTAAATATGTTGCAAAAATTTCTGGATTCCCGTTTACACGGGAATAACGACCTTTGCAATCGGCTCGATTGTCCGAAATAATATTCCGATTGGAGCTTGCCATGCAAATAGCAGTCATACGAGCGCTGTTGATCATTGTGCTTTGGGTTTATCCCGGCTTTGCAGCCGAAAATATCTACAACTGGACCGATCAAAACGGCATCAGGCGTTTCAGCGACCAGCCGCCGCCCCTTAATGTGAAACAATACAAAACGATCCAGGTTCAGCCTGACCAGTCTTCAGGGGAGCAGCCGGGGATGGATAATCGTCCTGGGTATGAAGGTATGGTCGAAAAAGTCAAAAGCGAAATGCTGCAACGTGAGAAGGAGCGCATGCAAGAGGAAGCCGCAAAGGCAACCGAAGAAAAGCGAAAGGCCGAATCGGATATGAAAGCGCGCGTTGAGGCTGAACGGCAACGCCTGAATAAAAAAATTGATGCTGTAAATAAGCGGCCTTTGAGCCGCACATATGATCAAAGCTTCAAACAGGCCAGGATTGATGAAATTCAAAAACAGATTGACAGGCTTAATAATTCACCGGAAGAATATTTTCAGGGCAAGTGACGAAAAGGGTTCAGGAGTTCGAGTGAACTGCTGATTGGGAGAATAACTTTTTAAAATTTTAATAAAAAAGAGCATTATGCCAAATTCGATTATAACGGGAACGGGCAGTTATATACCGCCATCAAAGATAACGAACAGATATTTTCTCGGAAATGAATTTTACAGGTCCGACGGGATAAAAATCAAAAAAGCAAATATCGATATCATTAACAAGCTTGAAGATATAACTTGTATAAAAGAGAGACGATATTTAACAGATGATCTGAATACCTCCGATATCGCATTTATGGCTGCCGACAGAGCGCTTGAAAATACCGACAGGGAAAACCTTGACTATATAATCGTAGCTCAGAATTTAGGTGATGTGAAAGCAGGTAACAGCAGATCCGATATGGTTCCGACTATAGCGGCCAGGGTGAAGCACAAGCTTAAGATAAAAAACCCCTACACGGTTGCCTATGACATTCCTTTTGGATGCCCTGGCTGGCTGCACGGAATGATTCTGGCCGATTATTATATAAAATCAGGTGATGCAAAGAAAGTGCTGGTTATCGGCGCAGAGGTGCTATCGAGGGTTATGGATCCTCATGATGTTGATTGTATGATATTTGCTGACGGCGCCGGGGCAGCCCTGGTGGAAGCAACAGTCGGGAATGCGGGTATATTGTCACATGTAACAAGATCCGATACAATCAATAATGCTTATATGTTAAGGATAGGGAAGTCATATTGCCCCAGTTATAATGGCGATGAGCTGTTTATTAAAATGGATGGTCACGAAATATATAAATATTCAGTCAGGACCGTTCCTTTGGTAGTTAAACAGAGCCTTGATAAGGCTGGATTTACTTTAATTGATGTAAAGAAAGTTCTGATACACCAGGCAAATCAAAAAATGGATGAAGCGATACTGGAAAGATTGTTTAAGTTATACCAGGTCAAACATATTCCTGACAATATAATGCCGATGACGATTTCATGGCTCGGAAACAGTTCGGTTGCGACTCTCCCGACCATGTTTGATCTTCTGCAGAGAGGCGCCCTGGATAAACATCAACTACATTCAGGAGATATAGTCGTATTTGCTTCTGTAGGAGCAGGCATGAACATCAATTCCTTGGTTTACAGGATGCCGTGATATAATTTATTTTTTTAAGCGGACCGCACAGACATCCATATTCGGCAATTGCGATGGATCAGATGTTATGCAAAGGTCTCGGAGGTTTATTCTATGAAATTCAGGGCTGTGCTTTTTGATCTGGATGGAACACTGCTTGACACAATTGATGACCTTGCCGATTCCATGAATACCGTCCTGAAAAAATTCGGATTTCCAAGGCATGAAGTAGAAAAATACAAGTATTTCGTTGGTGATGGCATGGATATCCTTGTAAGAAGGGCTCTTCCCGAGTCCTGCCGCGATGAAGAACTTGTTTCCAGTTGTATTCAGGCAATGAAAGAAGAATATTCCCTGCACTGGGCGGACAAGACGAGGCCTTATAGTGGTATCCCTGAACTCCTTGATGCTTTTTCAAGTGGAGGCATTCAATTATCAATACTTTCAAATAAGCCCCACGTACCGACTGTAGCCGTTGTCTCTATAATGCTTGCAAAATGGAAATTTGAGATGATTATTGGGGTGAAAGAGGGTGTTCCAAAAAAACCTGATCCTGCTTCTGCCATTGGAATTGCAAACAACCTTGGAATTCTGCCGCAGGATTTTATTTATATCGGTGATACCGATACAGACATGAAGACAGCCATTGCGGCAGGGATGTTCCCAGTAGGCGCTCTTTGGGGATTCAGGACCGGAGAGGAGCTTATTAAAGCGGGGGCCCGTATTCTTGTAAAAAATCCTGCCGATATGCTGCGGTTCATCTAACGAGACTTTTGAAGAACATTCAATTTTGATGGTCTCGTAAAAAGTCAGAATTTGCCTTTTTATGTCATTCCCGCGA